>NZ_CALKQY010000060.1:0-23919 GCF_937990675.1 Hoylesella shahii
TGGCAAGCTACTTCCCTAAGGCCGTGTCCTACACGCGTTTCGTGGAACTCATGCCCCGCGTGTTCTTCGAGCTGACTGCCTTCATGTTCATTGTTTTTCGAGTATATAGCCAACCTACTCTATGTGTTGACCATTCGCAAGTTGTCTACGCGTTGGCGCGCCATGCTGGTATTCGCCACAGGTGGCGCGCTGTTTGGCTATGCCATAACCAACGAGTATGGCAATCTAGGTGCAGGGTGCACCTTCGGCAACTATGGTTTTTGGGGCGGATTGCTCCGCGTTATGTTTGCCTTCCCTGCGGGTTTGCTGCTTTCGCGCGTGTTTCGTAAGCGCAAGGTGCGCGGTGCTTTTTGGTGGTGTGCGCTAATTATTGTGGCCGTTACTGTGCCTCCGCGCCTAGGCGGAGAAAGCCAGATGTGGGCAAACGGCATCTACGAAGTGCTTTGTGTGCTGTTGGTTTTCCTCCTTGTTAAACACCTGCCGATGCACACTCTTGGCGCATTTCTTTCGCCAGTAGTTTTGCAGCATCGCCCCTTAGTTTGCGTTCAGCCAAATAGTTGTTCAGCAGTTGGGTTTTCTCTTTGAAGGCGAAGGGTGTGGAAAGCTTGCCTATGGCGGCCCGTAAGGGCAGTTGTTGGTAGTGCGGGTCGGTATCGCCAAGCCCTATTCGGCTACCGTACATCAAGTACGACTTGTCGCGCGGGTCGCTAGCGGCATCTACTTCAAACAGCACCTGTTGACCTTCAACACAATGAAAGAGGGGTGCAAGCACGAATGTGCCTGCGTGATGCGTGTCGAAGAAGTGGGCATCAAGGAGGTTGGCCGATGCGTTTACGACACGCATGAAGTGCATCAGCACATTGTTTGGACCGAAAACCATGCTGCCGTCGGCAAACACCGCGCTGCGAATAAGGGCCGAATAATAATAGTTTGCGTTTACAGAGAGCGATATGCCCATGCAAACGCGATTGTCCATCTTGTAAGGCGAGCTGGCTTCTTTGCCTCGGCGGTGCACATACAGCTCGCCAAAATGGTTAGCTTGCAGTTCGTTGGTGTGCACGTATGGGTCTTCGAACACGCCTGCGCGATAGAAATAACTTTCTAGTTCGATGGGATAGAGTTCCACCTCGCGCGCGCGTATTTTATAATGGTGTAACAGTTGGGCTGTGGTTTGTTGCAGCACGTTTTCTATTTCAGCCTTTTGTGTGGTGGTGGCAAGTTGTGCCAACATCTCTTTAATGTTAATTTCCATATCCTATTGGTTTTGTATTATCAAGGACTTTACCGTATAAAGGCATCGACCAACAATGCAAAAGTAGGAAAAAACTAGGCAAGTTGTACACGCTGTGGGCATAAATTAATAAAGAAGTAGTCTTGACTTTTAAGGGTTCTTTAAATTGAGAGATGTTTGTTATCTCCGAAATGCCCACACAAACGTATATGGCGCGTAGTACATAACTTCCTCATGAATCTTTGTGCGGCATTAGCTGCATACTGTTTCTTCGAGAATAAGCCCGAGGCACTGCCCGTGCGCATTGAAAAAAGTAGGCAATTGGAACTATTCTAAGCAAAACCTTATCCCGAACTGGCGTACTACTTACTACCTACTACATACTACCTACTACATACTCCTTTACTACTTACTCCTTACTCCTGTACTCCCCCTTTCCATCACTTCCAAACACATCCTCGCATTATGATAGGGGCATTTCCAAAAGCCGGCCTTATCGTCTACAAGGTTTGGACGTGCGTTTTCGTCGCATCCCCAGAACCATTCGCCTTGTTCGTGGTCTACAATATGCTTGCGCGTGTATTGCCAACAGTGGCACGCGATGCCGAGAGCTGCGGTGTCGCCGAAGTGTTGATACAGGTCGATATGGCCAATAACACACTCGCACATCACCCACCACTGGCGTTGGGTGTCTACTTTACCCGTGTCGGTCCATCGTTCGTACACCATCGAACCATCCGCTTGCAAACCCTCGTCGGCCGCTTTGGCAATGGCTTTGATGGCATGCTCAACCCTTTGTAGCACATTGGGGTCGTTCAATTCCAACGCAGCCTCGTGTAATAGCCACACAGCCTCGATGTCGTGGCCAAAGCTTTGTATGTTGCGACGCCCCTGCCAGCGGTCGTCGAAGAAGAGATCGAGGTGATTTGTTTGCGGATTTAGTAGGCGCGTTAGAAATATATCGATAAGGTTGGCGATGCGTTCGGCCAACTGGGGCGTGCGCCACACGCGGTAAAGATTGGTGTATGGTTCGAGAATGTGCAGGTGCGTGTTCATCGTTCGCGACCCGTTCTCGTCCTTATCGCTCAGTCGCATGTCGGCAATGGACTGCCAGTTGCGCGTGAGGGCCTCAACATAACCATTGTTCTTGTTGTCGAAGGCGTGCCGTTCTATGTCGGCATAGAGGTCTTTGGCCTGCTGCAAGGCCACCTCATCGCCCGTGGCTCGCGCGTATTCGCTCAATCCGTAAATGGCAAAACCGAGGGCGTAGGTTTGCTTTTTGGTGTCGAGCGGACACCCTTGGGCATCCAAACTCCAAAAAATGCCACCCTCTTGCGGGTCGATAAAGTGGGCCACGAAATAATTTTTGGCCCTAGTTGCAGCCTCCAAATATTCGGGTTTACCCAAAACGCGATAGGCAGCGGCAAAGGCCCACAGTATGCGCGCATTGAGAACCGCCCCTTTTTCGGTATCGGGTACGGGGTTGCCGTGGCCATCTATGCGCCCTAGAAAACCGCCATAACGATGGTCTACCATCTTATTAAGCCAAAAAGGCAAGATGTTTTGGGTGAGTTCGGCCTGCAATTCGTTTTTCAAAGTCTCCAACGTCATTTCCTTTTTTCTTCTAGTTCGGCGGTTATTTCTTTCATTTTCGTTTCAGAAAGGGGATAAAAATAGATGAACGCCAACGAGAGTAACGCTCCTGCGGCGGGCAATATCGAGAGAAACATCTTGATGCCTTGAATGGTTTCGGCCGACTGAACGGCGTTGGCTTGGAAACCAAATTGGGCGAGCATCCAACCAGTTACGGCCGTACCGAAGGCCCAACCGAACTTCTGACTCATTGAAGACGACGAGAAGATTAGCCCTGTTGCGCGATTGCCTGTCTTCAATTCGCTGTAATCGGCACAGTCGGCGTACATGCTCCACAGCAAAGGAAAGATGCTACCTGCGCAAACACTGATAAGCGCTTGCAAGATAAAGATGAGTGCCAGCTCACCTTTGTCGAGCCAAAAGAAACCAATGCTAAGCACTGTTGCCACGGCCATAGCCGCCATAAAGGTGCGCCGCTTACCCATGCGGTTGCTTATTGGGGCGGCAAGTATCACACCTACGATGTTGGCGGCTTGCCCAACGGCAAGATAAAGACCGCTAAGCACAAAGGGCAGACCAAGGAAGGAGATGTTGCCCACGGCGGTTTCGTCTACGTAATATTTAAAATAGTAAACCGTTGCACCGTCGCGAATGGAGTTGAACACAAGCGATGCCACACCTGCGCCCAGCAAAATCCACCACGGGCGATTGTGCAGCAGGTCGCGAAGGTCGGTCTTGAGCGAGTTCTTTTCTTGTTTTACGGGTTGCACACGCTCTTTTGTGAGGGCGAAACAACCCAAGAAAAGCACCACGCACACTACGGCAATAACCACCACGGCCATAAGCCAACCAAACTGCGGAGCAGAGAGCCAGCCACGCATGGGGCCGTTAGCATCGTCACCGCCAAAGGCGTTTACCAAGGGCATAAAGAGCAACAAGCACACAAACGAGCCAAGATAGGCGAAGGTCATGCGGTAAGTGGCCAGCGTGTTGCGGTGTGCAGGGTCGGGACTCATCACGCCTAGCAGAGAGGCATAGGGCACATTGATGGCCGAATACACCATCATCATTAGGCCGTAGGTAACGAATGCGTAGACGATTTTCCCCGTTTCGCCCAAGGGTGGGGTAAGGAATGTTAGCCCACCGATAAGTCCGAAAGGTACGGCCAGATAGAGCAGGTACGGACGAAAACGCCCCCAGCGCGACGAAGTGCGGTCGGCCACTGCCCCTACAATGGGGTCGAAGAACGAATCCCATACGCGAGTGATGGCAAACATGGTGCCAACAATGGCGGCCGAGATGCCGAACACGTCGGTATAGAATATCATGAGATAGGCTCCGAAGAGTTTCCAAAACATCGACGACGACATATCGCCCAGTCCGTAACCTATCTTTTCGCTAAGCCCAATCTTCATAATGCGCGGTTTTTGGCAATCAGTTTTTTGATAGTTTCAACGCTGGCTGCGGTGGTTAATCCATCTTCAGGGGTGTTCAAACAATAGTCAACGAGGCGTTCGATGGTCGACGTGGCTACGTGCATGCGTGTGTCCGACGAGGCGTAATAGATAAACACGCGCCCATCTTCGTCGGCAATCCACCCGTTAGAGAAGGTCACATTCATCACGTCGCCCACATATTCGCCACCTTGTGGCACTAAAAGGTAGCCGCCAGGCTGAGCAATCAAGCGCGTGGGGGCGTCAAGTGCGGTCATGTACATATACAGAACATAGCGCAATCCACTGGCACAACCCCTCACGCCATGTGCCAAATGCAGCCAGCCTTGTGGTGTTTTGATGGGATGTGGGCCTTCGCCGTTCTTCATTTCCATGATGGTGTGATAGTGGCGAGGGTTGATAATGGTTTCTTCGTGCACCTCGGCACAGGTTATATCGTCTACCAACGCCCAGCCAATACCACCCCCTGAGCCCGTATCGATAAAGCCATCTTGCGGACGGGTGTAGAAAGCATACTTGCCATCTACGAACTCTGGGTGAAGAACAACGTTGCGTTGTTGGCTTCGTGCTTTAAGGTCGGGCAGTCGTTCCCACGTCTTGAGGTCGCGCGTGCGAGCTATTGCAGCCGTGGCCGTGGCAGCCGAGAGGTCGGCGGGCATGCTATCGTCGTGCCGTTCGGCACAAAACACGCCATAGATGTAGCCATCCTCGTGCTGGGTAAGGCGCATATCGTAGATATTTGTTGCGGGGTCTTCGGTGTCGGGCATGGTTATTGGTTCGTCCCAAAAGCGAAAATTGTCTACGCCATTAGGACTTTCGGCCACGGCGAAGAAACTTTTGCGGTCGGCTCCTTCAACCCTAACCACCAACAGATACTTGTCGCCCCACTTCATTGCGCCCGCATTAAACGTGGCATTCATCATGATGCGTTGCATCAAATGGGGGTTAGAGCGTTCGTCCATGTCGTAACGCCACTCCAAAGGGGTGTGTTCGGCGGTGAGTATAGGGTTGGCATAACGGTCGTAAATGCCGTTGCCATGTTCTAACATTGGGTTTGGCATGGTGAGCAATGCCTCGTGACGTTGACGAAGTGCATTGAGTTTTGAATTGAATGTTGACATATTTGTGAGTTGATGAGTTGGGGAGTTAATGAGTTGGGGAGTTAATGAGTTCATGAGTTGGGGAGTTAATGAGTTGATGAGTTAGGGGGAGTTGATGAGTTGGGGAGTTAATGAGTTGATGAGTTAGGGGGAGTTAATGAGTTTGGGGTGTTCATGAGTTAATGAGTTTGAGGTATTTGTAGGCTTGCCATTTCTTCATTCTCTTTATCTCCTTTAAACGTAGAATAAGCCTTCAAACTTATAAACTTAGAAACTTAAAAACTTAAAAACTTAGAAACTTAAAAACTCAGAAACTTAAAAACTTATAAACTTAAAAACTTATAAACTCAGAAACTTATTTCTTACCTTTTTTCGAAACCATCCAACAACCTTTTGTTGGTGCGCATTGCAGCTGACTACGAAAAAGGAAAGCGCCCTCCTTGTGTATCTTCCTGAAATCGTTGGCACAAGATTTTTCGGGTGCGGGACCAAAGTTTTCTTCAGCCTGGTCCCATGCGTTGCGCCAAAGCAGCACGTAACTAGGGGCAAATCCCTTGATGGCAGGCAGCAAAGTAGAGCTATACCATTGGGCATCGGGCGTGTTGCGATAGCCTGCTTCGGTTAAGGCGTACAGTTTTTTATGTTTTTTGGCGTAGGTTGCCATAATGCGCATCTCATTTTGACATTGCTCGATAAACACCTCACTACCTTTAAACTGATACACATCCACGCCCAGCACATCCACAAAGGCGTCACCAGGGTAATAACTAAAGTAGTGTTCGGGTGTGTCGTTGGCTTTCACATTGGGCGAATAGCTCCACACCAGATTTGTTAGGCCAGCATCGGCCATGGCATTAAACGTGAGACAGAACAGCGCTTTGTATTGTTCGGGCGTGCATTGCTTGTTTCCCCACCAAAACCAAGCGCCACTCATCTCGTGCCACGGACGAAATATAACGGGTACGGCACGTCCCCGTTCATCTTTAAGCGAGCCCAAAAATTGGGCCAAACGTGCGTGCCAAAGTTGCATTTTGGCCACTTCCTTACCGCCTGGCAACACTGCAGTGACGGCATCGCCATCAGTGTTCCAGGCATCTTTACCCGTTACAGGATTGTAAGTGTGCCAACTAATGGTTATGATACCCCCTTTTTGATGGTGGGCGATAATCTGTTGGCGCATCTTATCAAAGGCAACACCATCCAGATTTTTATCGTTACCCAATTCAAGTCCGCCCAATTCGCATCCCAAAACGGCTGGATAATCGCCGCAAACATCGTTAACATCGCTGCGTCCATATTCCCATTTCCAGGTAGTTCCGTAGAAAAGGGCATCTTGATGTCCGAACATCACGCCACGTTTTTGCAGCGTTTTGAGGCGTTCGATGAGTTGTTGTGCAGGTGTATTCTGCACCTTTTGCTTTGCATTTGCACCCAAAGCGAGCATTGCTATGGCCATTGCTAGGATTATTTTTTTCATATCATTCGCTATTGAAAGAAACATTATGATTTGCCCCACTTAGATAACAGCCCTACCAACCTTTTGTTTAAAGCCGAAATACCAGCAAGAAGCATGCGCGCTAGGGCTAACCCGTCAAGTGCAACATTATCCATTGCCCGTTTTTTCTTTGCCGAAAGATCTAAAAATATGGGTTCTGTCTGGGCTAGGCCAATCATCGTTTCATCGTTTATCAGTATTTGGGCAGTTTGGCTATACCAGCTTTAATCACATTCACGGTAGAAGTGTCGGTCGAGAACACCGAGTTAAGTCCCTGTGCCTCTTGTGCTGGGTCGCCCGTATAGTCGTCGCCAGGTTCCCATTGTTCGTGTTTGGGCAACGCTTGTCCGCCCCAGCCCCAGAAGTTGCAGCCTGCAAAGTAGCCTCCTTTGGCAGCATCGTCTGCCAAAAGCGAGAACACATAACCATAATAAGCATCGCGAGCAGTGGTAGTAGACTGCTTAGAAAAGGCGAAACCATCGCGCGGGAAACCAAATTCTTCCATCACTAGCGGTTTGTTTATCTTGGCGCAGATGGCCAAATGGCGGTCGATATACTCCTTGGTATTGTCTTTGGCGCGTTGCAAGTTTTGCGATAGCGAGTCTTTTTGGACCCAACGCCAATTGTAAGGCCAAATATGTATGTTGCAATAATCCACATTTGGGTTGGCGCAGATGCGTTGCCACGAGTCGTAATCGACCTCACAACCAAACGCGCCTTCCGAACCAATGCTCACCAAATGTTGCTTATCAATGCTCTTCATCATCGCCGCAGCTTTGCCCAACCATTCCTCAAATTGTGGCAACACGGCCTTATCAAAGGCACGTGGCTCGTTACAAATTTGCCATGACATGATGGCGGGGTCGTCAACATAGCGTTTCTTGGTGTAGCGATTGGTGCGCTTAAGAATAAAACGAAGGTGATTGAAGAAGAGTTCTTGCGCCTGCTTGTTGGTAGAGAACTGCGAAGCGTACTTGATGTAGGCCGAATATCCCACCTCGTTAGGCTGCAACGCCTTGCCTGCACCAGCGTGTTCGAGATAAAAGCCATAACCACCACTCCACTCCCAAGAATTATTTAGATAGAGCACAGCCACCATTCCGCGGCGTTGAAGCTGCATCATGAGATAGTCGAGCCCATCAAGTATGGCATCGTTATACATGCTAGGCGCAGGTTGGAGCACAGGCGACACCTTCCATTTAATGCCTTCTTCGCCATCGCTTCCCACAAGAATACGCAAATTGGTTATACCCAAACGTTTCAATTCGTCTAGTTCGCGGTTCAGTCTTTTTCTGTCTCCGCCCCTCCCTTTCGAACCAAGAATGGCGCCATACCAATAATTAGCCCCAATAAACGTGTAGGGTTTGCCATCGCGATAAAGCTTTCCGTTCTCTACTGTAACGAAAGATTGAGCCTGAACCTCTGCAAAACATGCAAGGAGTAGGCCCATTAAATAATACCGAATTTTGTTCATTATGGTTTGTTATTTTATTGTTTCTTTGATGAATACGATGCCTGCCACCTACTTTATCTATGTTCTCGGATGTGTTGTTGCAAAAGATGCACTGCTTTTTCTCATCATTTCGAGCTATATCCCAAACAACAACAGCCTTAAACTTTTACAAGCAGACCTACTGATGCTGCAAAGATAAAACTTAATTGTTTAACTTGAGAATACTCTCTTGATAAATATCAACACTTTGTTTGAGAAAGAAAAAGCAGAGATTACATAAATGGCAGACAACGGGCCAGTACGTTCGTAGCATAAGCAAGGTTGCGGGTTGAATGGCCTAAAGAACAAATCATTGATTGGGTAGCCAGTAATAAGTTGCAGAAGCGCAACATGTGGCGCATTGAGCCACAGATTACCAGATAGCCATACTCTTTTTAATCTGCTAAATCTATTATTTTACCAACGGCTTGTGCTATGAGGTCTATATAAGTCTTTACATCTACCACTTGCAGATTTTTACTAGATGCCTTGCCTCCCAAGGCCAAGGCTGGAACATAACCATAACACTGGCCATATTGTAAAGCAGGCAACCTGCCCTTAACTTTTACATAAGGTAGTGCATCAAAGTAGTCTTTGGCTGTAATAGCCGTTTCATCGCCTAAAGTGTAGTTTAAAAGAAAATCCATATCGCCTAAAATTTCGCTTGTGCACTTTCTTACATTGACCAACAAAACTCTATTGCCCTCGTCGGACGCAATCGTACAATTAGTATTTCCTTCCCAAATTAACAAATCTCCTAATGCCGTAACACCAAATACAATAGAAGGTTCTAACAATTTATCAATGTAATCGAATACAAATTCGTACTCGTCTGGATTGACAAACTGTATAAATCCATCTTCATAAACACCATAGCCCATAGTTTGCCAGACGCTTAACAGTTCGTCTGGAAGTAGGCCTTTATATTTATTGATTGTGTTAATAGATACGTCGCTATACTTGGTATAGTTATTTTTATTTCTTTCTTCGAATGTTAATCGTGCCATCTTGATTTTTCGTTATCGAACTATCTCGTTGGATAATAGAGTGTTACCATTTTAGGATAGATGAATAGGTAACGATTTAGAAATGAGCGGAGTGCTTTGAGGTACATTGTTTTGAATAGCCAAAGAACGCTCACTTTACTGCTTGCAAAGATACATATTTGCGAGGTAAAGTGAGCGTTTTTTTCGTGATTTTCTTCTTGAAAAGTATTGTCGGGGCTGAAATTCAACGATGAAAAGAGAAAGAGGATTTTCGGTTTTACAGCCGATGTAAGCGTTTACGGTTGATAAGCTGTTTCCATTTCTGCTCGCACCCATCAGCAATGGGGAGTCCGTTGATGGTCAAAAGCGATCGCTTCTTCTCGTCTTTGATAATACGGATTTCGCTGTCCTCTTCCGTAAACTCTCTCTTGTATAATCCCGAATAGGCTTTTTGTCGTGCCTCCCTGGGGAGTTTCCGTGCGATACATCTCCGCCATTCTGTCGTCAGAAAAATCCATTTTTCGGATCATCAGACGGATATTCAAAAGCTGGTAGAAGCTGGAAAAGCCACTTTGTCCCAATCTACAATAGTTTTATAGAATAGAATTCTTGCCAAAATGTCACCTCTTTAATTCTGGCACACTACTTGCATTTTTAATTTGTAAAGTAATAATGGTAGTTATGGATTTTTTGAAAGACAACTCAGTATGGATAACTCCTCTTCTTGTTGCTATTGTTGGAGGTGTTATTAGTGGTATTTTTTACTTGATTAAAAAAGGAGGAAAAAGTAACAAGCAGACAATTAAAGATGTTCATAATAGCACTATAAATCAGGTAAACGGCAATAACAATGAATTTCGGAAATGATCAGAAAATAGAGAGTGTTAATCAATCCACCATAGTACAAGCAAAAGGTGACATTAACTTTAATGGTATTACAGCTGAAACTGCTATGGAAATCTGCAAATATGTAGTAAAAGCAGAGTTGGCTGTTTATACTCAGGATGCAAGGGTCGAGGCCGAGAAAAGATTATCGGACATATCGGAAAAAACAATAGACCGGATAACTTCATTAAAGGAAGATTTATTACATCGTTTCAAAGAGCCTGCAATTCAGATGGCATTAAATGAGACATTTAAAAATCACATCGCATCTGGTAATGAAGAATTAGGCGAAAATCTTATAGATTTACTAATAGAACGTTTGAGAGTACAAGAAAGAACAACAGAGCAATCTATAATAGATGAGGCTAGAAATATAATACCCAAACTATCTTCCAATACAGTTTCATTATTGGCAATAATGGTTTTTAGTAAACTGATATTCCCATACGACAAAAAACAATATGATGATTTGTTATTGAAGTTGGCTCCGTTAGTGGAAAGATTAAAAAATATAAGTTCATTGGATATAGCCCACCTAAAGCAAGTCGGATGTGGCTATGGAATATCGGCATTTCACGTTGTAGAGCCACTTGAAAAATATCTACTTTCTAATTATGATTTATTTTTTAGATATAATATTTCATTGAATGAATTAAATGATATTTTTCAGAAGTATCCACAACTAATGATTGCTTCTCATCAGACTGATTTACCATATATAATGGGGTTGTTTTCTATTGAAGGACAATATATGTCTTTTAATGTCACAAATACCAAGACTGTAACAGAAGCATTCAATCAAGCAAATAAAGACCAGTTAATCCCCTTGTTTGAAGACTTAAAAAATAAAGCAAATCCTTTTACAGAAGATGAGGTTCGTTACTATCATATTCAGAAGGATGCTCGATGGCAATTTGCATTTGATGTTTTCAAAAATGAACAAATAACAACTTTCCAATTAAATCCTGTTGGAGTGTATATCGGAATCAGGCAATTGACTAAAATATGCGAAATGCCTATACCAATGTCATTATTCTACGTTTAGAGTAGAACTATGAGTAATTACACCTATTGGAGAATCAATTAAGGATAATCTCTAATGCGTCACCCCTGCATCCGCTTGTAAGAGTGAAGATAGTTGCGTAACTTCACAACAAATAGCGGACTCGATTTTTTCGTTTACAGACTATCTTATTGAGGAGCAGAGTATTACCATTTAGCGAAAGGTGAATAGGTAACGATTTAGAAATGAGTGAAGTGCATTGAGGCACATTGTCTTGAATAGCCAAAGAACGCTCACTATTTCACTTGCAAAGATAGCCCTTTGCGAGGAGAAGTGAGCGTCTTTTCTTGTTTTTCTTCTTGTCGGTGAAAGAAAATAGCAATTATAGCCGTTGCGAGCGGTTACGGTTGATAAGCTGCTTCCATTTCAGTTCGCACCAATCGACAATGGGAATTCCGTTGATAGTGAGGAGCGGTCAAAAATTTACATTATGCAAAGCACCTTTCAACGCGCATTGGTTGCCTAACAACTTGTAAGTACGCATTAAGCGCCAAAAATCGTTGTTAGTTTCTGTACAGATATTGTGTATGGTTGAAAGTGATGTGTGTCTTATTCTTTAAGATATGGCACTTGCTAGAACAAAAGAATAAGAAGAGAAAGATGCCGATTTGAGCAAAGGAGTTTACGAAAAAGTGCTTAAATCGGGAGGAATGTTATCGGGGGGACGGCTTATTACGAGTTCAATATTAAGTCGGCTGGCTTGTAATAAGTCTGCGAAGCATTGTAATTACGTTTCAACATATCCTCTTCCGACGACCAAAGATAAAGCTTGTCGGCCGATAAGAGATAATAAAAACTACGGATTAAACTAGACTGATGGTTATCGTCGCCATAAACAAACACAAAGAGACGATTGTTGTTTTCGGTGTAGAATACGCGCTTTACGCCCTTATAGTGAAAGCCATAACACGCACCATTGACTTCAAAGACAATGGCTTTATCGCCAGAGAGCACCTCGCGCCCAGGCGTTTCAACAAGTAGCCAGGCACCAATAAGACGGCTATCTCGCCCCTTATTCATCAGACTTGCTTCGGTGTCGTGGCAAGAGGTTAGGCAAACGCCTAGCAGAAGCAGCAACATCGATAGGCTCATTTTATACAATGTTTTCATCTTCACACGCTTTTATGTTATACATGAGGTCTGCAATGTGTTGCAAAAACTTGTTTTGCGCTCGTTGCAGCAAATAGTTGTCTAGAGAATAGCCATGTTGCACAGCCCTTTAACTAGGTGTTACCCCTTGATAAGGTACAAAAAAGGACGCACAACAAGGCCAGTGCAGCAATAAAGTGCAAGAAGCTTATGCCTCATGGGGAGATTATTTCCATTAAACAAACAGCTTGATTTATTGCCTTTACGCACCAATGCCAGTGCGCAGCGTGATTGTTGACAGTGCCGGTGGGCTGCATGCTGCGAGGTTTTCGCGCATTGCAGTTGGCCGTATGGGCAAAACGTGGCTTCATCAAGCATGGTTTAGCCCGACATTGGTCTCCACCTCGTCTGTCTTTAAGTCCTGAACGTTTGCTGTATTCTTGTCGTTATGGGGCGTTTTGCGCCTACTCGCAGACCAACAGCTCTAAAAATCCTGCACACAAATGTGCTTCAACCCTATTGTTGGGGGCACAGTGCAGGCGCTACAATCTTAGTTTGCCTTCAAGCTATGTATTATTTTTGCCAATAACAAGTTGTTAAAGCCATCCATAAAGTTTCAATCGCTATGCGATGTATAGGCCTTCACGGTGGTTTCGCTTTTGCCTGGCCGGTCTTTCTTATGCTTAGGATACGTCATAGCCAATGTTGTTTTAAGCCATAAGCAAGACTTGCACAAGTAAAACCCATCATCTAACGAAGAAAAGACTAGAACCGCCCCTATTTGTTAATGCCAAACCGCAAGCCAACATTGAGATTAAAGTTGGTGGGACGCTCCTTATAGATGGAGTTTAGGTCGCTGCCATTGCCGAAATAGTAGCCTATACCCGGTTCGGCAAAGATACTTAGGCGACCACTAAATTTGTATTCGGCCCCTATTGCGGCATTCACCGACACCTGAACTGGTTTTTCTTTCACGCTTTCGGTTTGAGTTCCATCGGGCACGCCGTTGTAGTTAACATCCGTAGTGCGTTTACCCGTCAGCAGTTTTTCGCCCATCACACCAGCCGAAGCATAAACATTGAAGCGTTTTGTGCCCACAATGCGGTAGTGGATGTTGAGTGGCACGCCCAGATAATGCAGCGTTTGTTGCGTTTCGTTCACGATAGTGCCCGTCCTTCTCGTTATATCCGAGCGGTGACGCGTATAGGCTAATCCAGCGTCAATGCTCCAACGGTGGTTTAATTCGTAACGAGCAGCAGCCCCAACCCTAAATGGTTGGTAATGGCGAGTGTTTGTTTCCACTGCTGGCAATGCATCTTGCAGCTGCACATAGTCGCCTTTACGAATTTCTTCATCGACAGTATTGCCGTAAGCACGTGCCATGGCCAAAGCCGGTCGTTGCAGTTCGGTGTTGTTTGCTGTCACTGTTCCACCCGAAACATAAGCCGTTGCCGTCCATGCGCCACCACCCTTCTGGCCTTTTGGTCTATTAGTGATGAGCGCATCTTGCGAGGCGTCGGTACGTTTGGGATGTGTTTCCGTGGTGTTTGCCCGTCGCGGGTAATTGTCAGTACTGTTCTTGGAGGTGTTATTGGATGTATAATCTTGATTGGCAGCAGTAGTTGGGATGTTGTTTTGCGGGCTACTAACCACTTGCGCACTGTTGTTTGCGCTGTTGTTCGCAGCATACAAGTCATCTCCTTGAGCTTGCCTTGAGTTAGGATTAGGGTAGTTTGCGTTACTGTTTGTAATGTATCTGCCCGCCACTAGATTGTTGTGGGGCAGTTGTTGTTGTGATTGCGTGTTGTTATCGCCAACCATTTGGTTATTGGCCGAGCGCTGTGTAGCCAATTGTTGGGGTGCATTTTGGCGTTCGATATTGGCCACTTGTGCAGCGTTATGCTTATTATTGAGCAACAGATAGGCCACACCAGCACCGCCAATCAATGCCACCATGGCAGCAGCGGCCATGATGCGTTGCCCCCAAAAGGGCGTTTGGGTTTTGCCAGAAGCAAGTGCCAGCTTGCTCTCCACTTCGTCCCACGACAACTGTGGAGCAGCCTGGCGGTGTCCGTCAAGCTTCTTTTGCAATTGTTTTCTCCATTCTTCGTTCATCGTGTCGCGTTGTTTTTGTTATATTGTTCTATCTTTTTGGCCAGCATATTCTTTGCTCGATGCAGTTGCGAGGCCGAACTGTCTCTCTTAATTCCCAGTAATTGGGCAATTTCTTGGTGGCTTTTATCTTCGAATACAAAGAGGTTGAACACCGTTCGGTAGCCCGTTGGTAGTTCTCTCACCATTTGGTGTATCACGTCGGGCGGAATTTCGTCTAACGGAGGATAACCATTATCGGGTTCATCAGGCAGGTCTGTGTCGAGCGCCACAAAGGCTTCTGTTCGTTTTTGCTTTAAGAACGAGAGCGACACATTAACCATGATGCGCGTCACCCATGCTTGAAGCGAGCCAGGACCTCGGTAGTCGAACTGTCCGATGCTGGTAATCATCTTCACCATGCAGTCTTGCATGAGGTCTTTTAGGTCGTCGTCGTTATCTATATAGCGTGCTCCAACGCTCGCAATATAGTCGGCATAAAGGGTGTAAAAGTCTTGCATGGCGGTTTTATCTCCGTCATGTAGCCTATTAACGAGTTTCTTTTCTTTATCGCCGATGAAAAAACGCACGCCTTAATCTACATTTGTTATCTGTACTGGCGCAGCAAAGGTGGCCAGTTTGGTGGGTGTTATCACGCTATTTTCGCGTGTTGAATATTTAAATCGTGCCGTTTTCTTTCCCGAATACGAGTTCCATTCCAGCGTTAGCCAAACGTATTTCTCGCCAGTATAGGGCAAATTGTCTAGGCGGAAAGCGATAAGTCCGTCGCCCGTTTGCCCATATAGGTCGCCTTTGGCATCGTGATACAAGCGCACCTTATATATATTATCGTTGTCGGATGTAGCCACGAGGTTGAGTACATGCCGCACTTTACCGTTCCACCTTGTTCTAAAGCGCAGTGTGAGATAACCATCTTCAGCAATACTCACCCAGTCGTCTACCACTTCTAGGGGGTCGTCGCCGTAGAGTTTTACGTTTCTGTCGCCCAGATTGGGTGCCATCCATTTGGTTCGGATGCTGTCTATCCAGTTGATTGTTACGAAGGTGGCATCCTTAACGGGTGCCCCGCCCGACCTTTGTCCTACCGAATACATCACATCATAGTTAACCAAGGCTCGCACTTCTTTATCACCGAAGGGCGAAGTGCGCATGTTGTAGGGCATGAGCGAAGTGGAATCGTTCAGCTGAAGGATGAAAGGAGTTGTACCAGTGCCGGGTTTCACTGTCACCAAAGCCGTGGGATAGGCTAGCTTTCCTTCTTCATTATTGTCTTGGCAGGCCGCAAACGCAAGCAGAGTAACGATGATGCTTGCAAGCGCCAACCACGAATGTCTATGTTTCATAATCCGCCTATATTGGTTGATGTTTGCTATTTAAACTGCAATAATAGGATATCTTGCATGATGTTGCTCGATTTTTATCAAAAAGAATGTTAACCAGCAGTAACGCATCTGTATGTATTCACTTTGTACTTGTGGCAAATGCCTTTGTTATTGCGGTTTTACAACGGCCCCCGACTTTCACAAATCGGGGGCTTAATCTTACAAATACAGATGTCAGAATATATAATTAGTGTTTTAATTCTAAACCTTTGGTCTTGTGTAATGCTTCACTAGTGGGGTTTAGAACCATCACTTACCCTTTATCTCACGGTTACAGTAACCACGCCTACATTGCTTTTGGCATCTTGCACTTCAACGGTTGTGGTGCCCGCCTTGTGCCCTGTGAAGGTTATTTGGCTGCCCTTGACATTGGTTTCCACCACCTTATTGTTGTTAGAGATGACTTTAAAGGGCTCTACTCCGTTTTGTACGGATACCGTTTCCGACTTTCCAACCTCAATATTAAGTGTTGTTTTATCCAGTTTCAATGAGCCTTCGATGTTCTTAACCACTACGCTCACCACGCCAGTATTGCCGTCTTTATCGGTTACAGCCATCGTTGCTTCGCCCAGAAACATGCCTGTAAGGGTGATAAGGTTGCCTTCTACTCGCACATCGGCCACTAGTTGGTCGCCTTGTCCCGAGAGTTTTGCCGTGTAAGGTGCTGTTCCGTTTTTCACGGTAAGCGTTGTTGTTCGGCCAAGATTGAGGTCTACGCGGGTTTTATCGAAGCTTAGCTTATTGAGCACAGGCTTATTTGAGTCGCCATCACAGGCCACGAGCAGCAGAGCCACCATGCAAAACATACTTGCGAGCATGGTTTTGAACATCGTTTTTGTTTTCATTATATGCTATTTTTACAGTTTTGGATTATCATTGTTTTCTTTATAAACGCGATTTGACAAATTTCTTGCATCGCGTCATCGTTAATCGTTGTTAAATCACGCTCTCTTCTCATTTTATTTTTCACCAATTCTAGTTGTTTTTACTTAGATTCTTTCTCCATAATCCTACAAAATGTCTACATATAACTTGCTCTATTGTGTTTAAAACAAAGGCAGACGGAAACTCACGTTCCCGTCCGCCCTAGATAAAGAATTAATTTATATCTGTTATTTGTAGGTATTTTATCCCCTAATCATAGTGAGCAGCATTTTAAAACGTTTATGTGCAAACAGCGCGTGGGGGTGATTGGCAGGCATAATAATCATTTCGCCGGCTTTAACAGTGTGTGCTACGCCGTCTATTTTTATCTCGGCTTCGCCATCTATCACCTGAACAGTGGCATCAAAGGGGGCTGAATGTTCGCTAAGTCCTTGGCCTTCGTCGAAAGCAAAGAGGGTTAGCGTGCCGGTATTGGTTCTTACAAACTCTTTACTTACAACGCCTCCTTCGGCATAATCAATCACTTCGTTGGTTACAATCACGGTTCCTTTTTCAATTTTCTTATCCATATCTGTTTGTTTATTTAGTATTGATGTTGATATTGGTAGCCTTACGGGGGTGTGTGCGTGTGTAAGTGATGTGAGCTATTGCCATGTGTTCGGCCCACTTTATACAAACTTGTGTCCTTTTTGCTACACTAAGCAACGAACAAAAGCCGTACCAATATTTTTACGGATAACATTTGTGACCAAAAATGCATGCCATACGAATAATTTTGATTACATTTGTAACCAATGGAAAAGAAAATAATAAATGCCCTGACACGTTGTCCGCTCTTTAATAACATAAGCGAACAGCATCTCATAGATATCGTGGAGGGCGCTAAATATAAGCTAGTAAAGTTCGACAAGAAAGACATTTACATTCTTGCCGGCATGCCTTACCGCCATGTAGACCTCATTGTGGAGGGCGAAATGGTGGCTAGGATGGTGAGTCTTTCGGGTAAATCGGTTGAGGTTAGTCGTCTCGTGGGTGGCGATTTGGTGGCCCCTGCCTTCATCTTTGCTAAAGACAATTTGATGCCTGTTAGTGTTGAGACCGAGAAAGAGACGACTGTGCTGCGTATATCGAAGCCCGATTTCGTGGAACTTATCGACATCAACCCTGTGTTGCGCCGCAACTTCATCACTATCTTGTCTAACATCGACGTGTTTCTCACCAAGAAAATGCGCGTGCTAAGTTTGTTTACCGTGCGCGAAAAGGTGGGTTACTTCCTTAAAGAGGCTGCAGGCAAGCAGGGTTCTAATGTGGTTCAGCTAAACAAGTCGCGCCAAGAGATTGCCGAGAGCTTTGGCATACAAAAGTTTTCGCTACTCAGAACCATGTCCGAATTGCAGGAAGCTGGCGCCATTCGCGTTGAAGGAAAGCGCATTACAATATTAGACAGGAACAAACTTTAACCCAAACTGCCATTATCGACAGCAACAAGCCTTGTCCCAACGCGGCACAAATAAAGTATGCTACGCTTAGGGCAGCTGTCATCAATCAACAACAAGCTCGAAAAAAGCAAGAGAACGCGAGTGGCGCACCATGCACCAGTCGCGTTCTCCTTATATATATACGCGCGCGAGGGGTGTTTTCGCCCTCGTAGCAACAACCAAGCAGCGTGCAACAAGCCACTAGCATTTCGCCAGGGCCATTGAATAGAGCCGCAAAGCACGATTGCTATTTGGCATTATCCTTCTGCCTAATCTCCACGCGCCTAATCTTTCCGCTGATGGTTTTAGGCAGTTCGTCCACAAATTCCACAATGCGGGGGTACTTATAGGGTGCAGTTTCGTGCTTCACATGCTCTTGCAACTCTTTTTTAAGTTCGTCTCCGGCCTTGCTTTTCCATTCACCGCGCAACACCACAGTGGCCTTAACCACCATACCGCGAATATCATCTGGCACGCCTGTAATAGCACATTCCACCACAGCAGGGTGGGTCATGAGTGCACTTTCCACTTCAAACGGTCCGATACGATAACCACTACTCTTAATCACATCATCGGCTCTGCCCACAAACCAGTAATATCCATCCTCGTCGCGCCAAGCAATATCGCCTGTGTAATACACGCCATCGTGGTAAACTTTATGCGTTAGTTCGGCATCACGGTAATATTCTTTGAAGAGTCCAAGCGGCTTTTTGTTACCCACACGCACCACAATCTGTCCCTTTTCGCCATCTTCGCACGATGTGCCATCAGGTCTAACAAGGTCTATTTCGTATTGCGCATTGGGCTTACCCATAGAGCCAGGCTTGGGTTCCATCCATGGCATAGTACCCAGTGTCATGCAAGTTTCGGTTTGTCCGAAACCTTCCATCAGTTTAATTCCCGTGCGTTCGTAGAACTTCTTATACACAGCAGCGTTTAAAGCCTCGCCAGCTGTGGTGCAATAAGTAAGCGAACTGAGGTCGTAATCTTTAAAATCTTCGTGAATAAGGAACCGATATACTGTGGGTGGAGCGCAAAACGAGGTGATGCGATATTTCTCTATCATGCGCAAAATCTTGTCGGCCGAGAATTTTTCGTGGTCGAACACAAACACAGCAGCCCCAGCTATCCACTGTCCATACAGCTTACCCCACACAGCTTTACCCCATCCCGTGTCGGCCACCGTGAGATGTATGCTCTCGGTTCCTAGGTTATGCCAAAACACGCCCGTGGGAATATGTCCAAGGGGATAAAGAAAATCGTGTGCCACCATCTTGGGTTCGCCACTCGTTCCACTGGTAAAATACATCAACATGGTGTCGTCGTTGGTGTTTACATCAGCTGGACGCACAAAGGGAGCTGCCTTTTCCACTCCTGTTTGCCACGAATGAAAACCCTGTGGCACGTCAGGACCGATGCTAACAAGTGTTTCTACCGTAGGACTGTCGGCCATTGCGCCTTGCACTTGGTTGAGTACATATTCTTCGCCCACACAAACAATGGCTTTAACACTAGCACTATTGTTGCGATAAACAATGTCGTGGGCGGTGAGCATGTGTGTTGCAGGGATGGCAACAGCACCCAGTTTGCAAAGTGCCAGCATGGCAATCCACCATTCGTACTTACGTTTAAGGATGAGCATCACCATGTCGCCATGACCAATACCCAACTCTTGGAAATAAGAAGCAGCGCAATCGCTTTCCCGCTTTAGGTCGGCAAACGAGAAAATACGTTCTCCTCCTTCATCACTAGCCCATATAAGCGCAGTCTTTTCGGGTGCTTCTACTGCCCACGCATCCATCACATCGTAGGCAAAATTAAAGTTATCAGGAATAAGAAACTCGAGATTTCTGTTATAATCTTCTGTTGACGTAAATGTTGTTTGCTTTAAAAATCTTTCTACCATTGGTGTTTTTCTCCTATATTATAACACATAAAAACTTCACAGGCTTACCCCCTAGGGCTTGCATGCGATGCGGTTTGGTTGCATCGAAGTAAACACTGTCGCCCTCTTTGAGTACCATCACCTTCTCACCAAGCGTTAGTTCCATCGAACCTTCAACGATATAGTCGAACTCTTGCCCATTATGGGTGTTCTTGCGATAGGTCTTTCCCTCTGGCAATGGGTCTACTTGGGCGAGGAATGGTTCCATTTTGCGCCCGCGAAAGCCACTGGCCAAACTCTGATATTGATAATCGTTGCCACGTTCAACACTTAGCCCGCTACCTTTGCGTGTGAGATAGTAGGCACTCATGCGCGGTTCTTCGCCAAAAAGTAGCACATCGAGGTCTATACCATAGCGTTTTGAGATTTTGGCTAGGCGATAAACCGAGGGATCGGCTGTGCCATCTTCCATCTTGAGATAATGTTCGAGAGATATTTCGCACAGGTCGGCAATCTCTTCAGCAGGTATGTTTAGCACCTCGCGCAGACCTTTAAGGCGCTGCCCAATTGATTTTATTGACTCTTCCATTGACAATTCTATTTGTATTTAGTAATTAAAACCAGCATTATCACTTTATGCGAAGTGCAAAGCATGCTCGCCTTAAACCTTCGATTGAAGCTAAATGCTGATTCAAACGCACTGCAAAAATATGTAAAAACATTCTATTCTCAGCATTTCTTGTTCTGCTTTAAGTGCGTTTTCAACAAATTAACAGATTTACCGCACGTTTTGGGGCTCTTGTGCAATATTTGGAGCTACGAATATGGTATGCGGTTGGATCATTGAAGGTGCGTTGCAAGTGTTGATTTATCTAAAACGAGCGCCATGCTAAATGGATGCAACGCAGCTGATAGGCACAAAAAAAACGAGACTCCCCCCTTAGGCAAGTCTCGTTTTATATATTATTTGTGTCGCCCCCGCAACAATTGCGCGCATCTTTCAATGCTTTGCAAGACAGTTGTCAGCAGGTTCACGCTTATTATTCTAGTTCTACGTTTAGAATATAGCTTCCGTTCACATCAAACTCCAAGTTGTTGAAAGGCAATGCAGCGCCAATCATGCTTTGACCGTTGTAAGTACCGCCAGTAAATACAATCATGAGGTCTTGAGCATTGGTGGTATAAAGGAAGTAAGCATATTCTGTTGCATAAGAAACATACTTATTGGTCTTGGCATCTCTGCTCACATTACCAAATGTTAGGTCCTTAGAATAAGGCTTTCTTGAGGCGGTAGACCACTTATCGCCAGTAAGAATATGTTTGATGCTATCGGGAAGTCCCACGTTGTTAGCATTTCTTAGTTTGGCCGTAGCGCCCGAATAAGCGGCAGCTCCCGAAAGTTTCATCTTCACTCTCACGCCTTTGCGCTTAAGATGGAAGATAAGTTTTTGGCGGTTGGGTGTAATTTTTAGGTCGGGTGTTGCAAAAGCAAAGAGTGCACCGTCGGCATTTTCGATTGCAATTTTGTGAATACTATCTTGTTTAACCACCTTGTTATTATAGAGCAAGAAGTGATATTGTCCGTGGGGAAGGATAATATCCTCTTTTCCATTGTCAGGAATAAACTGGTTGTTCACAATTCGTCCAGAGATAGAACCTTTGAATTTGTGGCTCGAACCGCCAAAAGCTTCCATCGTATAAGTATCGTCGGGCACATAACGTGTTGCAGCCGCAGCACTCTGAGCAGAAGAATCAGGTGTGAGTGTAAGCTTAGCAACCAAGCCATTGCTTAGTCTAACCTTCGTGGTTTGTACTGCAGGAACTACGTTAACGCCGTTTCTTGTAGTGGGAGTGCTGTTATAGTCGGCCAGTTCTACATTAAAAATAAAGCCGTTTTTCAAACTTGTGGCTTCAGTTTTCAATTCATTAGCATCGTTATTGCCAGCAATATCGCTAGAGCATGCAGCCAAGGACGCAAAAATAAAAGCGCAGGCCAGGGCCTTAAAAATGTATTTTGTCATTGTAATGTTTTCTTTCAATTAATCTTTTTAGTCTTCTTCCTCAAAAAATAAATTTGATTTTGTTGGTGTGGTAGGGCCTGAGCCAAATGTAATTTTACCGACCGTGTGTTCAGGTTTAGCCTGATAGTCGTCGGGAATGGTGCTGTTTGGGTAGTCACCTCTAATTGAAAGGCATAAAAACTTTTCATTGACCATTTCAACCGTTACGCATTGAGGCAATGCATAAGGCAATTTTTTTAGTTGTTCTCTCTCCATTTGTTTATTGTTAAAATGATAATCTGCAAGGAATATTACACCACATTAGGACTACTACCGCACAAGTAACGTTCTTAAGTTCTCGTTCGGCGACGCAAAGCCCACAAAGCAATGTTGTTGATTTTACGATTAGCGAGTTTTGTTATACATAAGTTTAGGGCATCCCATCAGTTAAAGCGATTGGCTATTGCACTGAAGGTTTGCTCACATCCCATTTAATTGATTGTTATTTCATACTATTGGTTTCTTGAATGCACGATGCAAAACTAATACAAAATTCGCTTTTAGAATAAAATATATCGTGTATTTGCAAAATTTTAGGGTTATGTATCACTTTTTTTAGGTCTACCTAATCGGGTAGTCTTAAAGCTGATACGCGTGTGAACGTGCGCAAACACTAGCCTTTTGTACAGTTCAAGATTGTATTTTGGCGCAATTGCCTGCGTGCTACTGCATTTTATAAAATTAACTATCTTAGCATTGCGTTGTAAAGATTTATTCTTTGGTCAATAACAAGTTATCAATGATTGTGTCTAAACATAAGGGCATAAAAAAGGCCCATACCGTTTTGTCCTCGCGGATGAAGATATGGGCAGAGAATTAGAGAGTTAGATAAAGTATTGTTCATCAGAAATCGATGTCAAGCCCCACACCCAACACTTTGTTGGTACGAGTAAATCGATCTGTATTATCTAATGTTACTGTGGCCAATGGGTTGGCATTAGTTACCACTGTTTGTTGGTAGGTCTTATCAAATTTCTCGTAGTTGGTCCAGAAGTAGGCCACGTTTAGCCTCATATTCTTGGCCAATTTCACTTGAGCACCGAAGCCAATAGAGTAGCTACTGGTTACGAAACTCATATCTGTGAGATAAGCTCCATCGCCTAAATTATATTTTGTGCGTTGTCCACCAGCGCTAACGGTGATGTTGGGTGTAATGTCCCATTCCATTCCAGCTAAGAATTCTTGCGTGTTCCCGCCAAGGAGGTCTTGCTTGTTGTTTGCCATTCTCGCGCTCTTGTCGAAGTACAAGTGGTACGAAGCCATCGCGCGAAGATTGGGCAAAATGGAATATTGTGCGCCAAGTGTCCACAAACCAGGCAGGTCGCTGGGTGTATTCACACCGTGTTGAAATAGTCCGGTGTCGTCCACCTTCGTATCGTTCTCAATATTGAGGTGCGTGTTAAGCTCCAATCTTGTGCCAACGTTCCAACGTCCAGCTTTAAAATCGAGTCCGATAATGGGTGTCACACCCCATCCTCTTTGTTCGCACTCCAGGTGTTTGTCTTTCACCTGCGTTTGTTTTGCGGTGAGCATCTGCGCTCCACCTTCTGCTTGCGCCGCTCCGGCCAGCAATTTGGCCTTGAGTGTGGCGTCTGTTACGGTTTCGGCCTGTGCTCTTAGCGCTGCCGCCTGCGTATTATAGGTAGTGGCCAAGTTGCCAAAGTAGGCGTATAGGTTTTGGTTTACGCCGCCGATGTTGGCCGATATGTCGGTAATACTTCCTGTGTAT
>NZ_CALKQY010000061.1:0-15657 GCF_937990675.1 Hoylesella shahii
TGCAATATGCACCAAAACGCAGCGCAATATGCAGCAAAACACCTTGCGTTTAGCACCAAAACGCAAGGCGTTTAGCACCAAAACGCAGTGCTAAATGCTGCAAAACGCGAGACAAACTGCAGCAAAACACACAAAAAACCATAAAAAAACGGTGTTTTAAGCGCTATTTATAGGCAAATTGACCATTTTAGACAAGAAACTACTTGTTGACTTTTAGCGGTTAATTTTGTGAGATCTTCATCCCTAAAACCTGCTATATAGCATCTATTTTCACGTTATTTCTCGTAAACAAATGGTTATCAATAAATTATAAACTTAAAAAATACTCGCAAAAATCCAGCCACCTCCCAAACATTTTATGGCGAAGCCAGTCATAATGTTAAAGTATAGTAAAATATTTTGACAACTCGTACAAAAAAAATACTGCATATTCTACTTGGGAACATAATACGACAGCCCAAGTTATAAGAGCATACTGAAATCACAATACACTAAAAAATATAAGCCAAAGCATGTGATAGAGACAATAAAAATACCATTCTCTTAACCAATCACCTTAAACTTAGCATACTTCAACAACAGTTTCTTAGAGCCTGCATGCTTAAAATTCACTGTCATTTTAGCATTTTCGCCCACATCTTCCAAGGATTCAATAGTGCCAACACCAAACCTTTCGTGTTCGATAACACAACCTTCGACAAGGGCTTTACCGCTGTTATCGTGCATCACTTCGGCAGGAGAAGCAGTTCTCGAGGAATGATTAATAACCTGCGACACCTTTTTAAGATTAGCCCCACTGGCAGCAAGCCTGCGTTTAAAACTATCCGACAAGGGGTCGACGGCCTTTTCGGGCTGTCGTGGGCGAGCAGGGTTGGGTATTGGGTCGGCCATAAACTGACTGGCAACTGGTTTTGAATTGAGAAAACGAGGATTACCAAAACGTTTTTCTCCGTCAACCATCTCGCCCCAACCACTATTATAGCGCGAAGTGGGCACATCATCTTGGTGCAAACGTCGTTCTAATCTTTGCGCAGACAAGTCTGCCATGGGGTTTTGAACATTGAGCAAAGAGGGGTCGATGTCGCGAATAAAGCGGCTAGGCGTGTCGAACTCCATCCTACCAAAGCGAAAACGATTTTTGGCACACGTTAAAATGCAATGCTTTTCGGCCCGCGTGATGGCCACATAAAGCAGTCGGCGTTCTTCTTCGAGCTGTCGGGGCGAGTCTGTTGAACGAGGACTAGGGAAGATATTTTCTTCCAATCCCACCACAAACACAGTTGGAAACTCCAACCCTTTTGCCGAATGCACCGTCATTAGTACCACTCTACTTTCGTCGTCGCCCTCACTATCGAGGTCGGAAAGCAACGAAACCTCTTGCAAATAATTGCTTAAAAACACCTCGTCTTCGTTTCCTTCCTCGCGTCTTATCTCCACAAACTCTTTCAATCCGCCCACAAACTCCTGCAAGTTTTCTTGTCTAGAAAGGCTGTCGGCATCGCTTGCACCATAGAGGTCGGCCTGAATGCCACTCTCTTTAATGATTTTCATTCCCAGTTCGTAGGCATCAAGTTTGTCTAACTGGGCCACAAAGCCATTCACCAAGTCGCGAAAATTCAACAACTTGGTCCATGTGCCTTTGTTTACATCAAGCTGAAAGCGAGTCGGCTGTGATAGAATGTCCCAACAGCTAACACCATTATTCTGTGCAGCCATGGTAATTTTACCCAAAGTGGTATCACCAATTCCACGTGCAGGATAGTTAACAATGCGTTTAAAAGCCTCCTCGTCGTCGGTGTTCATGGCCAATCTAAAGTAGGCGATAATATCTTTTATCTCCTTTCTTTGATAAAAACTTAGTCCGCCATAGATGCGGTAAGGAATGCTTTGTCTGCGCAATTCCTCTTCAAACGAACGACTTTGCGAGTTTGTTCTGTACAAGATGGCAAAGTCGCTATATTCGCCATCCTCGGTTTTTTTTAGGCGTTTGATATCGTTGCACACCACAAGCGCCTCCTCCTTATCCGAATACACAGGTTTGAGGATGAGCTTTTCTCCCTCGTCGTTTTGGCTAAACACATCCTTCTTTATCTGTCTTTGGTTGTGACTAATAAGGCTATTAGCCGCATTCACAATGTTTTGTGTGGAGCGATAGTTTTGTTCAAGCTTAAAAAGACGTGTCTCGGGGAACTGCTGTTGAAAGTCTAATATATTGTCGATGTCGGCACCTCTGAATCCATAAATACTCTGTGCATCGTCGCCTACCACACAGATGTGCCGATGCTCTTTTGTAAGTTGCGTTACTATGAGCTGTTGCACGTGGTTGGTGTCTTGATACTCATCAACCAAAACATATTGGAAACGCTGTGCATAATCCTTCCTAACCTCCTCGAATTCGGCAAAAAGTCGGTAGGTAAGCACCAGCAAATCATCAAAATCCATGGCATTAGCCAATCGGCAGCGTTGCATATAAGCAGCATACACTTTGTGAATAGCCGGCAAACGTTCGCGCGAATCTCTCAACATCAGTTCAGAATTAGCCGCATAGGCATCGGGCAAGATGAAATGATTTTTGGCCATTGATATGCGCGAATGCACCATTGCAGGCTTATACAGCTTATCGTCTAGCTTCATTTCCTTGCAGATGGTTTTGATAAGCGAGCGCGAGTCGGTTTCATCGTATATGGTAAAATTGGAAGAAAAGCCAATATGATGCGCCTCGGTACGCAAAATACGGGAGAAGATGGAGTGGAAAGTACCCATAAAAAGACGCTTTGAATGCTCGTGTCCAACGAGGTCGCCAATACGTGTTTTCATCTCTTTGGCCGCCTTATTAGTAAAGGTAAGGGCCAAGATGTTCCACGGTTTAAGACCCATTTGCAACAAATGGGCTATCTTAAAGGTAAGAACGCGGGTCTTACCCGAACCAGCACCAGCAATAACCAGCTGTGGTCCATCGGTATAAACCACAGCCTCGCGCTGATTTTCGTTTAGTTTTTCAAGCAATTTTTCCATCTTCAAGTGTACTTAAGGGGTATGTTATCCCCATTTATTTCTTTTTTCTATAAACGCCGCCACTGGCCGTATTTGGGTTATAGTCTTCTCCTTCTTTGGGGAACGAAGGCATAAAACGCATATTCAGCATTATCTGATTTTGCCGTTTACGCATATAAGGAGAGGGGTATTTTGAGCTGAACTTTCTGGGATTGGGCAAGGTTGCAGCCACAAGAGCACATTGCGCACGAGTCAAATTATTTGCCGTAGTTCCAAAATTGTATTCGGCAACGGCGTCTGCCCCATAGATACCGTCGCCCATTTCGATAGAATTGAGATACACCTCCATGATACGTTGCTTGCTCCACATTAGCTCAATAAGAGCCGTGAAATACATTTCGAACCCTTTTCTTATCCACGAACGGCCTGGCCAAAGAAACACATTCTTAGCCGTTTGCTGACTAATGGTGCTGGCACCAAGCTTCTTTCCGCCTTGCATATTGCGTTTGGCAGCTTTCTGTATGGCGTCAAAATCAAACCCGTGGTGCAATAAGAATCGCTGATCTTCGCTCGCCATCACCGCTACAGGCAAATGAGGAGAGATTTTATCCAACGAAACCCAATGGTGATGCATGGTAAGACTTTTTCCATCTGCCAATTGTTCGCCACAACGAATAAACATCAGAGGCGTGAAAAACACGGGTACAAAGCGCAAAACCACCACCACAAGGATGGTAGAACTGAAAAATAAGGCGGCAGTCCACCTCAACAGCTTAAATATTATCTTCTTCATAAGCTTCCATATAAAACTTTTCTATAACCTCAACGCCACATATCAAAGCCAAGTTTATACCTTAAGCATCGGCGCAGCTGTTCTTCTTTTTAGAAACATAGGCTCTTTTTTCCACGAGTAAAATACCAATCGGCCTTCAAATCCCCAAGAGCGATAGTTCAGAATAAAATCTAAGTAGATGCAGGAGATATTGTTTAAAAGCAGCCTAACAGGAAATGAGGCACACCACAGAAGCAATGTATCTGCGTGGCCAAACCCATTGGGAGATGATGCCCCTTTATTAACGTGGAAAGGCACGAAAGAAAAGACATCATCTCCCATTAAATATTGGTCAATGCAGCTTCTCTTTCGTGCCTTTTTGGCAATTATGCCATTGGCACAAGCCTTATTTCAATGTTCCGTTGTTTGCAGCGTCTACCATTGCCTTGCTTGCATAGAGATAAACTTCTACGCGACGGTTTTGCTGTCTACCAGCAGCAGTGGCATTGCTAGCCACAGGGTCAGAGCTTCCCTTGCCTTCAACCTTTTGGAATTGACTGTAGGGAACGCCACAAGAAGTAAGGTAGTTAACCACGCTTTGTGCACGGCTGTTGCTCAAAGGGATATTGATACCGTCGTTACCTGTATTGTCGGTGTGGCCGTAGATATCAACATGGCAGTCGCCATTCTCTTTAAGTACCTGTGAGAACTTGGCCAATTCGCTTTTAGAAGTTTTGTTAAGCGTTGACTTGTTGGTTGCAAATAGGATGCCCGAATCGAAAGTTACCTTAACGGCTTTCAATCCGTTGGCGTCGGTTACTTCTTCAACTTTAGCGTTCTTCACTTGTTCTGCGGTGCGTTTAGCCACCTTATCCATGTGCTTTCCAATCATTGACCCAGCTGCAGCACCAACAGTGGCGCCCACAACAGAACCAACAACTGTGTTACCAGCTACTTTTCCAATTACTGCTCCTAAGAGTGCTCCGCCACCAGTACCGATAAGCGTGCCTGTTCCTTGCTTTGTTTGGCAGCCAAACACCAATGAAAGACACATCAAAAGTGTCATCAATTTCATTTTCTTCATAAATCTCTAACTATGTTTTAAATTCAATCGTTGGTGCAAAGATACGTCTTTTTATTGTGTTGTTACACTATTTGCAACATTTTTTATCAATTTTGTTTGGTGAGAGTGGTGTTAGTTGTGATGTCATTGACAACTAATGATTGTACCTTAGATAATACGAGGATGTGCAACTTAGACCTAAACACAAAATACTTATATACACTTCGAACATTTGAGGTAAGAAATAAGTGGTAATTCTAGTGGAAACAGATACGTAAACCTAAACAAAACACGCGAAATAAAATAGTCGGCCGAAACAGAGAAACCCATAGATGCAATAAAAAAATAACCTTTACATGCATTAATAAGAAGGAAAAAGATTACTTTTGCATACAAAGCAACATACAATTAAAACATTATCAATATGAATATGAAGTATATACGCAGGGCTACAATGGCCCTATTGGCTGCCTTCTCGATGTGGAGCTACACAGCAAAGGCACAACAAACAACAGAAGTGGACTATGATGCGCAATACGCAACCGAACTAGTAAAGCCTGGAACAGTTGCTCCCGACTTTGAGCTTAACTCGCCCGATGGAAAGAAAGTGAGCTTAAGCCAGTTTAAAGGCAAATATGTGGTGCTGGACTTTTGGGCTTCGTGGTGTCCTGATTGCCGTAAAGATGCGCCGAACATTGTTGCCATGTACAACAAGTATAAGGATAAAGGGGTGGCCTTTGTGGGCGTGTCGTTCGATACAGATGTAGCTCAATGGAAAGCCGCTATCGAGAAATACGGCATGAAATATGCCCATGTTAGCGAACTAAAGAAAATGCGCGAAGCAAATATCTCTAAAGCTTATGGCGTTAAATGGATTCCTTCAATGGTGCTTGTAGACCCGCAAGGCAAGGTGGTTATGGGCACTGTGCTATCAACAAAACTAGAGAAAGAACTGGAAAAGCTTTTTAAATAAACGCTCTTTTGGCTTTAGGCCTATGCTTTGAACATTGAGAGAACATTGTAAATCCAAAACATAAACACTGGCATACAATATTAAAACACGACTTGAGTTGTTTGTAACCAGACCAATAGGAACTGATAACGCGGAGATTTGCTAACCAACATCCCCTACTCCATGCACTTTGGTCAACAAACACCAAGCCCAAACATAAAAAGACTTGAAAATGAACAGGCAGAATATATCAACAACACCATCAGGTATTAAAAAAATAGCACTTATTATTATGTCCATCTGGAGTATTTTACTCGGTGCGTGCGCCCAAAGCACGTTCACCAACGTAGACGTTAATGGCTTTGAAAAGGCCATTAAGAACGACTCTGTGCAAATATTAGACGTTCGAACCAGCGAAGAGTTTGCCGAAGGCCACATTAAAGGGGCTATTCAGGTAGACGTTTTCAGTGCTAACTTCTTGGCCGATGCTGAAAGTAAGCTGAAAAAAGACAGAACTGTGGCAGTGTATTGTCGCAGTGGAAAACGCAGCGCCAATGCTGCAAACCAGCTTACAAGCAAAGGTTTTAAGGTGATAAACCTTGAAGGAGGCATCATGGCATGGATTGCTAACAAGAAAGAAACGGTGAAATAAAGGCTCATTCTTTCGCCTTTGGACTCACATGTTAAGCTATTGCGCCGCTTCTTCTGTGTTTTAGAGACCAGCATAGGCGCATTTGAGCAATGAAACCAAACAAAACGGTGGAACTATCATAAGCGATAGTTCCACCGTTTTATTTTAGGGGTTACGGCATAGTCGTAAAATGAATATTACCCTAGGTGCGCTTATTTCACTTCTTCAACAATAGTTTTCACGCCCTTTATCTTTTCGCCAGCCACATCGGCCAACAAACGTTTTACTTTATTTCTACTAACAGCCACGTAGGCATAACGTTCTTTCACGTCGATACGTCCAATATCATCGTTGTTGAGATGTCCTTTTTTGCAGAGAAAGCCCAAAATATCGCCCTTACTAATCTTGTCTTTCTTACCCTTCCCTATATATAAGGTGGCCATTCGAGGCATTTGGGGCATACCAACTGCATCGGTTAAGGCGAAAGGTTGCACCTCTGTATCAACGTATTCGGGAATTTGTTCGCCCGAAGAAAGGATAAAATACCCATTTCCACGTTTGTCCCAGCGTGCTGTTCTACCAATACGATGAGTGTAAGCATCAGGAGTTTCGGGAAGATGATAATGCACAACGTGGCGCACATCATCGATATCCAAACCGCGCGAAGCTAAGTCGGTGCACACCAAAACATTGGCGCTACCATTAGAAAAACGATAAAGCGCAGCTTCACGAGCATCCTGTTCTAGTCCGCCATGAAACAAACTGGTAACAAATCCCTTCTCCATCAAGAACATATTGGTACGCTCTACACTTTCGCGATGATTGAGAAAAACAATGGTACTGTCGCCATTAAACGCCATCAAGAGCCGATACAGGGTCTCAAGTTTATCTTTGGAGTCGCTTTTAACTTCATAAACAGCAATGCGCTGTTTCACTTTTTCGGCCTCATCAACAAAGTCTATGCACGTAAGTTTGGTGCTCTCTACAAACAAAGGAATGCGAGGTGAGTTGGTGGCCGACAACAAAACGCGTCGTTGCACAAGTGGAAGTGCGGCCAATGCGGTGCGCATTTCGTTTTCAAACCCCATGTCTAAGCACTTGTCAAACTCGTCGATAACAAGCAAACGCACATCATCGGCCAAGATATTACCTTTTGCCAGGTGGTCGTTTAATCGTCCAGGAGTGGCAAACACCACTTGCGGGCGAAGCTGTTTCAAAGCTCTATGCTCTTCCATTGCCGTGCGTCCGCCATAACAAGCCATGCCTCGCACCGCTCCCACATCAGCCAACACCTGCTGCGACTGCAACGCCAGTTCGCGTCCAGGCACAATTACCACAGCCTGCACGTTGTCGTTGTGGGGATTAATCATTTCTGCCAGTGGTAAAAGATAAGCAAGCGTCTTACCCGTACCTGTGGGCGAGAGCACCACCACATCACCTTTGCCATCTTTCATGGCATCGGCCGTGGCCATCTGCATTTCGTTAAGACTTTCAACGCCCAGTTTTTGGAAGGCTTTCGCCAAGTCTATCTTATTCATTGTTATGAGTCTATGGGTTGGGAAGTTTATAAGTTTATGAGTTTATGAGTTGGGAAGTTTATGAGTTTATGAGTTTATGAGTTGGGAAGTTTATAAGTTTATGAGTTTATGAGTTGGGAAGTTTATGAGTTTGAGAGCTTGTGAGTTATTGAGTTGGGAAGTTTATGAATATATAAAGTCGTCAATTGGAGTGTGTATAAGTTTAAAAGTTTTTTCTACTTTGAAAGTAAATAACTGCGTGAGTTAATTGCCATCTAGCCAAGCAACTCACAAACTTACCAACTCAGAAACTCATAAACTCATCAACTTGCCTAATTCTATTTCGTTGCTTTCATCAACCTATCCATCTCTTCAAACTCTTTACCCATATTCAAGTTAAGGTAAATATTGTAGAGTGGCAACAACCAACGACTCTCGTCTTTGGGTGCAAGTCGGCGGTATTGTTCCATATAAGGCAGCGCACTGCGATAGCTAGCTGCCACCTTTTTCTTTAAGTCGCGCGATGTACGTGCCGTTTTCTCTTGTTCAACGGCTCTATTGAAATAAGCCAAACCAGCATTTAAGTACACTTCGGGTACCTCTTTGTTTTTAGCAATAATGCTATCACACAATGCAATGCAGTCATCGTATTGGCCAAGGTTTAAAAGAATGGTAGACTTTGCCACACGCAACCACAGATGTTCGGGCATGGCCGCAAGAGCTTGGTCGACGTAAGTGTTGGCCGAAGTCCAATTATTGTCTTTCGAATAATATTCAATCAGATGCGTGTAGAAATAAGTTTGTGTGGGATAATCCTGAAATCCCTGTTTCAGCACGGCCATATACCTCTCCAAATCGTTCTGTAACAGATACACATCTGCTAGATATTGCAATAGGTATTCGTGGCGTTCCTTATCTTTTTCAGCCAAAGGAAGATAGCGCAAAGCCAGTTCTGGCTTGCGTAATTTATATCCGCAATACACCGAATAGAAAGCTGCGCGTGGCAGTTGTGGGTCGGTATTGAGGATGTTGTAACCCGTAAAGATGGGGGTTTGAGCACAATCGATGTACAGCGAGAAGAACTCAAAAGCCTTATCGTACATCTTTTTGCTCATAAAATAAGTACCACCAAAGAAGAGGTTAGGCTTATATGTGAACAGTTCTTCGGCATGTTTCTTACGATATTTAATTTTGTTTTCGTTGCCATTAGCGTTCACACGCTCTACCGAGTCGATGCTTTCTAGCGTTAGACACATCTTCTTGGTGAGGTTATACATGGTTACGGTGTCGGCAGTTTGCTGCAAGTACAATCTTTCGTTGCCTTGTTCGTACTTCTTTTTTATCACATCGAAAAGCAACAACCATGTTTTAACGTCTTTCCGATTATCAGGTTTAGCCAACACATCATTCATGATGCGTTCTGCTTTATCTAACTCTTTTCCCGTTTTTAGGGATGTTTTCACCTGCTGCAGTTCCTTCTTTATAGAAGCAGAAGCTGCCGTGGTTATCACTGATAATAACAATATAAAGTAAAATCTGTTCATTCAGATAAATCTATTTTACGCCTTCTTAATATTAGGCGACTAATATTCGCCACACCCTAATAATGCGAGCGATGGTTTAAGAAGTATGAAAAAACAAATGCAAAGCACAGAACCAGAGCCCCACGGCTATGGTTCTGTGCTTATTCATACTACTTTTATTACTTATTGAGTAACGATTCGAGGTCTTTCGTGCGTTGGTCGGCAGCGCCATAGTTTACATAATAGCACTGGTAGAGTGGATAGCTCCAATTAGCTTTCTCGCGATTGGGGTCCAATTCTTTAGCTTGTTCCAAATAGCCCATCGACTCTTTGTAAAGCGCTTTCTGAGCAGGAACATCGCCATTGATGGCAGCAGCCTTAGAGTTGATGCAGAAACCCAGATAAGTAAGCACTACAACGTTTTTAGCATCAATGGGAAGCACCTTCTTAAACGAAGCGATAGCCTCATCCCATTGGTTAGCATTCATTTCGGCTTGACCTTTAAGTGTCCATGCCATTGCGCTATTGGGGTCGGCAGCTAGACGAGAATTAACAAGCGACTTCAACTCATCTTTCATGTTCATGTTGCCATACATGCTGGCCAACGTTCCCATAATCATGTCGTTAGAAGTATCTTTGGCATAGAATTCCTTCAGCTTATTGATATACGCCAACGAGTCTTCTTTCGTTTTCAGTTGCTGTTGAGCAACGTAAAACTTCAAGCTCAGCGCGTCTTTATAATCGTCAGAGTTAGCAGCAGCATGCTTCAAAGACACGTCAATATACTTATCTGCAGCAGCGAAATCCTTATCTTGGATGGCATAGCGTGCAGCAAATCCAGCCACTTGGCTCACATATTGGTCGGGTTGCTTATTAGCCACATCAGCAAAGAGCGGTGTATCGGCTGTAGTAGAGTACAATCCCCAGTATTTCAGCACGCCTGCGCTGTTGTTTTTCTGTGCAGCCTCTTGTCCTGCATTCACCAAATACACGCGCAAGTTATACAAGCGGTTTTGGTTAGCACTGTGGAACTTAGGTTTCACCTTACCCTTTTCGTTGGGCATTTGGTCGTACTTTTCGCATTCAACAGCATTGGTAAGCGCATCTGCAAGAGCGTTGTAGAAGCCTAAAGTGTCGTAAGGTTGAACCTTACCTTGCTTAAATTGCTCAGCCATTTGATTGGCTGTGATAACGCTTTGTTCTTTGCTTATCTTCTCAAACGAGAGGTCAACCAGCTTATTATAAGCCTTTGCCTTGTCGGCATCGCTCATGCTAGCGAGATTGCTTTTCACCAATGCTTGCGCATCAGCATAGGTTTTAGCCTTCAACACCTCCTTAACGGCATCTTGGGCGAACGCCACAGGCGATGCAGCAAGCATCAGGGCGAACATCATCATTTTTCTCATAACTGTAATTTTTTAAGATTTAACGATAGTCTATCTCTGTATTGGCAGTGCCAGCGAGCGCATTATTGCATACGTTCGCCAGCTTCTGCCTTATTATTTATTCGGTAGCGTTAACTTCTTCAGTCTCTTCGTTGGCATCATTGCCATTGTCTAGAGCCTCATTGTTTAAGCTATCCGTTCCCTGTTCGGCATTAGTCAAATGTGCTTCTGCCTCATTTTCCTCATCATTTTCGTTCAGATCGTCTTCCTTTTCAGAAGTTTTCACCTTACAAACACTAGCAATAACATCGTTTTTCTTGCTCAAGTTGATTAGGCGAACGCCCTGAGTAGCTCTACCCATTACGCGGAAGCTAGCCACTGCCAACCTAATAGTGATGCCGCTCTTATTGATAATCATGAGGTCGTTGTCGTCGGTAACATTCTTAATAGCCACCAACTTACCCGTCTTATCGGTGATATTAAGTGTTTTCACACCTTTTCCACCGCGGTTAGTCTGTCGGTAGTCGGCCACGAACGAGCGTTTTCCGTATCCCGTTTCACTAACCACCATCACCGTTTCTGTTTCGGGATTGTTCACCACAATCATACCAACCACAGCATCATCTCCACCATCCAGACGCATACCGCGCACACCTGTCGCCGTTCTACCCATGGTTCGAACTGTGTTTTCGTCGAAGTAAACAGCACGTCCGTTGCGGTTAGCCATAATCAGATAGTTCTTACCATTAGTTAGACGCACATCAACCACCTCGTCGCCTTCGGCAATAGTGATAGCGTTTACACCGTTAGCCCGTGGACGAGAGTAAGCCTCAAGACTTGTTTTCTTCACCGTTCCGTTCTTCGTAGCAAACACAATGAAGTGGTTTTTGATGAATTCGTCATCGTTAAGACCCTTCACACGCAGGAAAGCATTTACAGAGTCGTCGGCATCAATGTTCAATAGGTTTTGTATTGCGCGTCCCTTAGAAGTTTTTTCTCCTTCAGGAATTTCGTAACACTTCAACCAATAGCAACGTCCTTTCTTCGTGAAGAAGAGCATTGTTTGGTGCATCGTGGCTGGATAGATATATTCCGTAAAGTCTTTATCGCGTGTGTTGGCCCCTTTACTACCCACTCCACCGCGAGCTTGCTCGTGAAACTCGGATAGCGGTGTGCGCTTGATATAGCCCAAATGACTAACCGTGATAACCACAGGGTCGTTGGGATAGAAGTCTTCGGCATTAAACTCATGCTCATCGGGAATAATTTCAGTGCGTCTTTCGTCGCCAAACTTATCCTTAACCTCTTCCAATTCCTGCTTCATTACACGCTTACATTCTTCTGGGTCGTCCAAAATAAGTTGCAATCTAGCAATAAGCTCTTCCAATTCTTTATATTCAGCATGCAACTGTTCGATGCGCAGACCCGTGAGTTGCGATAAGCGCATATCTACAATAGCCTTACTTTGCAGCTCGTCTAATTCAAATCGCTTCTCCAAGTTGCGTTGTGCAGCCGATGGTGTTTCGCTTTTACGAATGATTTGCACCACCTCATCGATATTGTCACAAGCAATAATCAATCCTTCCAGAATGTGTGCACGCTCTTGCGCCTTCTTCAAATCGTATTTAGTACGACGAATAGTTACATCATGACGATGTTCTACAAAGTATTTCACACACTCTTTGAGCGTGAGCAAGCGTGGACGCCCCTTCACAAGCGCAATATTGTTTACCGAGAACGAGCTTTGCAGCTGCGTCATCTTAAACAATTTATTAAGCACCACATTGGCGTTGGCATCGCGTTTCACGTCTACCACAATACGCATACCTTGTCGTCCCGACTCATCATTGGCATTAGAGATACCCTCCAATCGCCCTTCTTTCACCAGATCGGCAATATTTTCAATGAGTTGAGCCTTGTTTACGCCGTAGGGTATTTCTGTAACCACAATCTTATCATGGCTTTCATCGCTTTCAATCTCGGCTTTAGCGCGCAGCACAATACGTCCGCGACCTGTTTCGTAGGCATCTTTCACACCCTGCAAGCCATAAATATAAGCCCCAGTGGGGAAGTCGGGCGCCTTGATATATTGCATTAGGCCCTCGGTGTCAATATCAGGATTGTCGATGTAAGCACAGCAACCATCAAGCACCTCGGCCAAGTTGTGCGTTGGCATATTGGTAGCCATACCCACAGCGATACCATTACCACCATTTACCAGCAAGTTGGGTATCTTGGTAGGCATAACTTGAGGCTCTTGCAGCGTGGCATCAAAGTTTTCAGCCATGTCAACAGTCTCCTTATCCAGGTCGTCCATGATGCGTTCGCCCAGCTTCGAGAGTCTACATTCGGTGTAACGCATGGCCGCAGCCGAGTCTCCGTCGACGCTTCCGAAGTTTCCTTGCCCGTCTACCAGTGTGTAACGCATGTTCCAATCCTGTGCAAGACGCACCAAAGCACCATACACCGATGAGTCGCCATGTGGGTGATACTTACCCAAAACATCGCCCACCACGCGCGCACATTTCTTATAAGGCTTATCGCTGGTGTTTCCCAACCCCAGCATTCCGTACAAAATGCGCCTATGAACGGGTTTAAACCCGTCGCGCACATCAGGAAGCGCGCGCGCAACAATAACCGACATACTATAATCAATGTACGAAGACTTCATTTCTTCTTCGATATTGATCTTGATTATCCTGTCTTGATCGATTGTTTGATTTTCGTCCATCTAATCTATTGTGATTTTATTGAATATTCGTTCTGAGGCCATTTCCTTTCGATTTAAGGCCTTTTATGCACGATTTACAAGGTGCTAAGTTAATACTTTTTTCTCATTTGGTAAAACAAATAGCGCTAAAATACCCCAAAAAGCCCTACAAACATGTTGTTTTACATACATTAGGCCCCACACTTGCACGCGTCCAACCTAAAAATAACTTAAAGCACGCACAATCAATTGTAAGTTTGAAGGAATAATTGTATATTTGCCACTTGCATGATATACCATGCCTTGGATGAATATTGCTATCAAAAATATTAACTAACATATATTACGATGCTACAAAAATTTATTCTCACATCCTGCATGTGCCTCATATCGCTTGGCGCTTGGTGCACAGAGAGAGTTAATAAGGTTAGAGTTGGCGTGTTTAATGGGCACGGTGGCGCACAAACTTGTATCTGGGAGGCGGTTGCCGCTGTGCAACTTGACCCCGACATGACTGTGCGAACCTTCACCACTAGCGACATTGCCAATGGGGTTTTAAACCAACTAGACGCCATAATCATCCCTGGCGGAGGAGGAACTACGCAATATATGAACCTTGGCGAAGAAAATATCAACCGCATTAAGGCCTTTGTGCGCTTGGGAAAGGGTGCTGTGGGCATCTGTGCTGGGGCCTATCTCTTTAGCGACACACCCAAATATGCGTGCTTGCGTATTAATGGCGCGAAAGCTATAGACATCGAACACGACAACCGTGGGCATGGCATATCGGCCCTTTCGCTGACCAACGAGGGTAAAAAGCTGTTTCCCGAAATTGCCAATAGAGACAAATCGTATGTGATGTACTACGAAGGACCGGTCTTGGTGAAGAGTGATAGCGTGCCTCTTAACTACATTACCATGGCAATGATGGAAACCGATGTGCACGAAGAGGGCGATGCGCCTGCCAATATGACCAACAACCGACCTTTTTTTATTGCCAACACACTGGGTAAAGGTAGAGTATTTAGTAGCATTGCCCACCCCGAGGCCACCCCAGGAATGATGTGGATGATACCCAGAATGGTGAGATGGACTCTGAATATGCCTATCGTTGCTTATTCGGAAAAGGTGGTTAGACCGCAGATTTATAACAAAGAAATACTCATGACCAAGGCCGACTTAAAGAAAGAACGCGAATACTATTACACGCTTCTTTATGGTTCGCCCAAAGAAAAGGTTGCAGCACTAGACTGGCTGCAGGCTTGTCGCTCGTGGGAAGCTAAGCGCTGGGTGCAAGGTTTGCTCTTTGATAGCAGTGCATTGGTGCGTGTGCGCGCTGCCCAATTTATTGCCGAAACCGACTACCTGCCGTTTCTTAACGACCTAACCACTGCTTGCAAAACCGAAAAAGATGCGCAAGCTAAGGCACAAATGCTTAACTACTTGAAGCAATTGAGGGCACTTTTGCCCACTCTGCGTAAGCAACGCTAAGCGCCACACCCTCTACAACAATAGCCATTCTCGGCTCTAAACTACACAGCCCAAGCTTCTTCATGTAGTTTTGAAGGCACTGTTTTTGCGTGTGCAAACACCTGTTTGGCAAATGTTCTTCTACGATTATCATTCGTTATTATTGAGACAATAGCCATAAACCAAGGGTTGCCAATTCATCATCATCTCACAAGAGAGACTATCCAACCCAAATCAGTCGTTAGAGTCATTTTGATCTTGTGTATTATTGAGCACATTGCCAACCTTATTCTTGAAGGTGTAGGGCACTACACCAAAGAAAAACGGCAGACAAGATGCCAAAAAACAAACGAGAGATGAACTGGAAGCAATGAAAACAATGTAAAATATGAGATAAGCCATCTAACAACCAATTGAGGTTTAAGATGCAAAACAACCACATAGCAGCTAGACGGTTAAAGGCTTAGACAGAAAACTTTCGCTCCAAGTCCTATCCTTTAACCATCTAACTGCTATGTTGCTTTTATAACAAACCCATGTTTCAACCTGCAAAATAGGCTAGCGAACACGCATGGTGTAAACAAACTACTTAGGGATATTCAGTAAATATCTAACTAATTGTTTGTCAGTGTAATATATT
>NZ_CALKQY010000062.1:0-52802 GCF_937990675.1 Hoylesella shahii
TTTCAATGTTTGTTCATATTCACCTGCATATTCAGGATTTAGTTTCTTAAACTGAACCTTAAAAACTTCTAATAAAATATTGGTGTTTGGGTCGTATATTGTACCAGCTTCGCTTTCATGAATTCTTCCCCAATATTTATATCCTAAGCGTGTCAGATGTACCATTGCGGGCATCTGTACTCTGGTTGCTTCATTGAATTTTCCCATAGCATTCTACTTCTTTAATGTAGGTCTTAACAAATCACGAATATCTACTTCCTATACCTCGGCAACCTTGACAAGATTATCAAGAGAGGGCTGTACTTTATTTGAACACCAGCGTGATACTGTATTCTCTGTATGTCCCACTTGATTAGCTAACCATTTGCCCGAAACCTGCTTTCCCACTAATACGGATTTAATCCGATTTATTGCCTTCATCTGTAAATTTTCTTTCATCGTTTGTTAAAAGTATCACACACAAAATTAAGCATTCAATGCCATAATTCCAAGCAAATAAGGATATTATTACTGTACAATGATAATTTTCTTCTTTTTGAATGTTTTTCGTTGGCAATAATGTATCTTTGCAACATTAAATAAGTGGTCCTTGAAGCATTGCAGAATAAAGAAAGGGAAAGAAACTCGCTCGTTTCCAAATCGTAAACCTTTTACCCTTTATTCTTTCTTATTTTGTTGATTATCTGAAAGATACAAAATATAGAATCTTTTCGGGCATATTGCGTTGCAACCTTTCGGGCATGCGGGCATAAGAGCCTTTTATCTCTTCGTTCCATGCTCTGCCACTGATGCAGCTTGGGGAGGTTTCCATGGGGTTATACCATGTAAAAGATTGGGCGTGCGCTTGCAGAGTAAGGCCAATCAGCAGGCAGAATGTGGCTTGGATAAGTTTCAGCATACCTTTAAGTTGTGTTGATATTGTTTATTTAGATGCGGTTTTTGAGGTTGCGTGCAACCATTTAGTGTTGCAAATTTACAACAACTATTTGTAAAAGTTGCGCAACGCACGAATAATTATTGAGCCTACGCGTGCAAACCCATAAGGCACATGGTCGAAATATGGGCGTAAAAAAAAGCGAGCGAAACCGGGGTTAGCCTTTGTTTCGCTCGCTTATTGGTTTTACGCAGCCGATGTGTACAAAGCATTTAACACATCAGGCATGGTGTTTATTCCCAGTTGGGGTTTTGTGTTAGGGCCTTGTTAAGCACCAATTCTTGCTTAGGCAGCGGATAGAGGAAACGGCGGTCGTTGGCTTTCCATTTTCTACCAGCGTCGTCGAGTTGCTTAGCAGCCTTGTATTGATACAAGTACGTAGCGCCATTGTAGCTCACGGTTGGGCGTCCGTTTTGTCCGTCGAACGTACCAGCGGGGAATTCGCTAACAGACAGCGGAGTAATCTTAATGCCCAGCATCGTTTTGGGGTTCTCCATCAGTTTCATAGCGTTCCATCGTTTCAAGTCGTCTAGTCTAAAACCTTCGGCCACAAGTTCGATGCGTCGTTCGCGTCTAATCTCGTAAATAAGGTTAGAGAGCGAGTAGCCATAGTTAATGGGTTTAGCATCGGCAACGGGCGAAGTGGTTAGGTGAGGCATACCCACGCGGTCGCGCAGTTTATTGATGGTTTTATCCAGCACGTCTTGAGTGCAAGTGCCCAGTTCGGCGTTAGCTTCGGCGTTGATGAGCAGCACTTCGGCATAGCGATACACAAACCAGTCGAATGTAGAGTTGCGCGCTTCTTGTTGCACGGTGTTGGCGTGGTGGAACTTCACGCAGTCGTATCCCGTTACGCTTTTGCTTGCCCCCACGCGGTTAGCCGGTTCGTTCAGTATGCGTTCACCATTTCTCACATAGTAGGGTTTGTGGTTGTTGTCTACAATTTGATATAGACGCGGGTCGCGGTTGGTAATTTCCTTCTCCAGGTTATCATCTCCAGCATAGCCCGAGCCCGTGTTATAGATGGGCGTGCCATCCTTCATAAGGAACGATTCCACGAAGTCTTTCGACAATCCCATGCCACCATTTTGCACCTGTCTGCCCAGTTCGTGCGTTAGCACCGAAGGTTCGTAGAATCTAGCAAGGATGCATTCTTTATTGGCCGAGAGGTCTTCTTGCGTAAATTGGTTAGAGTAATACAAGGGATAACCGCTGAAAGGCATTTGGTCGCAACCAGCATCCGAGCCTTTAACGATTTCGAATTTGCCCGAATTCATCAGCGTGTCGGTTTGTGCCACAGCTTCTTTGAGCAGTGCGTTAGCCGAGAGTGCGCCAGTTCCAGTTTGGTTATGATATTTTTTATACGTACCAAAATGTAGGCAAACGCGTGCCAATTGCGTGCGTGCGGCCTCTTTGTTTAAGCGTCCCGATTCGGCCAAAGCCTTTTCGGGTAGCCATTTAATGGCATATTTAAAGTCGTCTATCACCTTTGCAATCACCACGTCTTGCGGGTCGCGAGCTTTGTATAGTTGTTCGGTGTCGTCGGTTTGCAAGTCTTTGTCGTAGAAAGGCACGTCTCCAAACATTTTTACTTTGCTGAAATAGAGCAAGCCTCTAAAGAACCTCACTTCGGCCACATACTTATTAATTTCGTTTTCGCTACCTTGTGCAGTTTGGTAACGAGAGAGGAAATAGTTGCACGATCTAATGTTTCCCCAGTCCCATCCATTGTTTCCCGAAGCCTCGGTGGGCACGGTCATTTCGTCAAAGAGATACGAGCTGTAGTTAGACGTAACGAAGTTGTCGCTAGTATTGTCTAGCGTAGCCGAGGGGCTGCTGAGCAATCCATAAAGTCCGTTGGCATAAAGTTTGAGGTCTTTGGAAGATTTCCAGTAGCTTTGGTCGGTAAACGAGTCGAGTGGAGACAAGTCTGTATAATCACACGCAGCAGCCATTCCAGCGAGTAGAGCCAGTGCGATATAATTTTTAAATTTCATAATCATTGTTGTTTGTGATGGTTACACATCAGAAAGTTAAATTCAAACCTACAGCAATTTTCCTGTTAATGGGGTAGGTCATGTTGTTTAAGGTCTCTGGGTCGAACGCCTTGATGAGCGAAGTAAAGGTGAGAAGGTTTTCACCTGTTACATACACTCTAAGTCGCGACACGCCAATTTTGTCGAGAATGTTTCTTGGCAGTGTGTAGCCCAGGGTTACATTCTTGAGTCGGCAGTAGCTAGCGTTTTGCAGATAGCGTGTGCTCGTGTTGCGGTTACCGCCATTAGCCCATCCCAGACGTGGGAAGAAGGCGTTGGTGTTTTCGGGTGTCCAGTAGTCGAGCGAAGTGGTAAGTGGCGTTTGCCATTCGTTGGTGAAGCCCCAGTAAGCAGCCGAGCCACTGCCAGGGAACCAGTCGCGTTTACCAATACCTTGCCAGAACATTTCAAAGTCGATGCCTTTATATTCCAGTCCGGCAGTGATACCGAATGCAAATCGAGGCGTTGAGTTACCAATAATTTTTCTGTCTCCAGGGTTAGCCAGGGTGTTGTCGCCAATGTCAATTTTGTTATTACCGTCAAGGTCTTCAAAACGCACGTCACCAGCAGTCCATTTACCGCCATAGAGGTAAGATTGGTTAGCGTGTGCATTAGCCTCTTGTTCGGTTTGGAACAAGCCATTAGATACATATCCCCATATTTCGTTCATTTTACGTCCAACGTAATATTGGCTAATCAGTCCAGTGGGGTTATTAAATTTGGTGATGGTAGACTGATAGTCTGACAATACACCCTTTACGTGATAAGACAAGCCATTGGCCAATCTGTCGTTCCATTCCAAAGAAAGTTCCCATCCCACTGTTTTCAAGTTAGCTGCATTTTGGCGTGGCACACTAGCTCCGAGTACTGCGGGCAGCACTTCGCCATCGGTAAGCATGTCTTTGGTGTTGCGACGATACCAGTCGAACGAAGCACTAAGGCGGTTGCGCAGGAATGCAGCATCAAAGCCAAAGTCTATTTGGTTAACCGTTTCCCAGGTAAACGACGAGCTAACCAGTCCAGGAGCAAACACAGCCACGGGGCGTCCGCCACCCAGCAAAGCACCATATTTGGTGTTGATGCCATAAGTAGCGAGGTAGGGGAAGTTGCCATTAACGGCTTGATTACCCAGCGAACCATAAGAAACGCGTAGCTTCATGTTGTCCCACCACGATTTAACGCCTTCGAAGAATTTCTCTTCAGAGATGCGCCAAGCGGCCGAGATAGAGGGGAAGAACTGGTAGCGATGTCCCTTTTTAAACTTCGACGAGCCATCGTAACGGCCGTTGAGTTCAAGCAAGTATCTACCTTTGTAGTCGTAGTTAAATCTAGCGAAAGTGCCGTTTACAGCCCATTGTCCCATGTTTCCGTCGATGGCCATATCGCCGATGGCTTGGTTGATGGCAGGATTTTCGGGGTCGATGAGGTCTTTACGTCCAGCGTAATAGTATTGTGTGCGTTTTTTTTCTTGGTTATAGCCCACCATAAACTTCATGTTATGGTCGTTGTTGCCCAATGAGAGATTGTATTCGGCAAAGGCATTAAACGAGGAGTAGTAATCGTCGCTGTTAGATCGGGTAACACTACTGGGGTTGGTCCAGGGGTAATAGTTTTCTGTTCCAGGTACAGCTGTATAGTCGTAGAAGTTGCGAACGTGTTGAGTAGAAGCCCATCCATAGTAGTTCCAGGTGTAGTCGGCATTCACAATAAGTCCCTTAATGGGGGTGAGTTTCACGCCAGCCGTCATCCAAAGGTCGTTTTGGCGATAGCGAGCGTTACCGCCTTGCGCCTGAATAGCCACGGGGTTGGTAAAGTTTCCTTGACCAGCATAATGTCCGTCGGGGTGTTTAACGGGCATCAGCGGACTAAGGTCGGATTTCATCATACCGCTATAAGCCGACAAACCCGAGTAGGCAGTGTTGTTCATTGCAGTTGTACCACCAGTGGGGTGCATCTCGGTTGTATACGTATGCGCAATCTTAGCCGATACTTCCATCCAAGGAGTAAGCTCAGAGGTGACGTTGATGTTGGCGTTGTACTTATTGTATTTTTCATCGGTGGCCTTCAAGATACCGCCTTGGTTGTTAGACCCCAGCGACACATAGTAGCGCGTTTTTTGGCTACCGCCACTAATGCTAGCGTTATAAATCTGCGAGAACGAAGTTTTATACAATTCGTTCCACCAGTCGGTGTTTCCGTTATAGCCATATTTAAAGGCGCTATAAGATTTGTCGAAGAACACAGGTTGGTCGTAGGTGCCGTTAACATATTTCTCTGTATACTCGTAAACCAGAGGGTTAAAGTAGTGTCCGCTACCGCCACTGTTTTGATAAGCAATGTCAATCATCTTGAGATAGTCAAGCGAATTAACGTTGTGCATTTCTACAGCAGGACTCTGCCAGTATCCCGAAGCCGAGAATTGAACCGTTGGTCGCGAGTTGAGTTTACCCTTTTTGGTGGTGATAAGAATAACACCATAAGCAGCTCTAGCACCATAGATGGCAGCCGAGGCCGCGTCTTTGAGCACCGAAATCGACTCGATGTCGTCGGGGTTCACCAAGTTGGCATCCATTTGCACGTTGTCTACCAGCACCAGTGGTTCGCCACCATTGAGCGAAGTGGTACCACGCACGTTGAAAGAAGCGCCAGCACCAGGAGCGCCACCGTGTCCCATGGATACGTTAAGGTTGGGCACAACACCCTGCAAACCTTGTCCGATGTTGCTGATGGGTCGGTTTTCCAGCACACTACCATTCACCGATGCCACAGCACCCGTAAGGTTGGCTTTCTTTTGTGTGCCATAACCCACCACAACCACCTCGTTGAGGTCGTTCACACTGCTTTGCAACACCACCTGCATGCCTTCTTGCGCTTTCACCGTTTGGGGCTTAAAGCCCGTGTACGAGAATGTGAGCAGCGAGCCGGGAGCAGCATTCACCGAGAAATTTCCATCGATGTCTGTCACCGTTCCGTTACCTCCGCCAGACACTTTCACCGTAACACCGGTGAGCGGTTCGCCAGAATCGCTGGTTACTGAGCCTTTAATTAGCCCAACTGGTCTAGTTTGTTGAATTACGTTTTTTTGTGCTCCTACCGCAGTAACGGGCAAAAGCATCATGCCACATACAAATGTGGTGCTTCGCAATAGATGGTAAAGACGCATCTGTTGCACTTCGCAGATCAATTTTCTCATGTTTATATAAGTCAAAATGTTTATAGTTCTTGGGCTTGATTGTTTTTTTACGACTGCAAAGATAAACGATTATTTTTTTAAACAAGCATTTCTTAGTTCATAAAATTCTGTAAAATTTAGACGTGCTAACACTAGTTTACTTGGCTTTTTCTTTATTTTAAACACAGTATTCTCTGAAGTTTTGCCCTTGCAATGAGGTTAAAACGAAAGCATAACGAAGAATTTGGTTAGGAATATTAAAAATATTAACTTTGCAATAACACAAACATCATTCAGTATTTAAATATGAAAGCCATAGTAATAGGCGCTACAGGAGCAGTGGGCAAAGACTTGGTGGAACAGCTTTTGGCCGACGAAAGCGTTGAGCAAGTACACATCTTTGTTAGGCGCGACCCACAATTGGGCACGCCAGCTAAGCTAGTAACCCACGTGGTAGACTTTAATCAGCCCCAAGCTTGGCAACACCTGGTGCAGGGCGATGTGCTGTTTTCGTGCATGGGCACCACCCTAAAGGCAGCAGGAAGCCAAGCAGCACAATACACCGTAGATTATACCTATCAGTTTAATTTTGCCGAAGCAGCAGCTCGCAACCAAGTGCCAGCCCTCGTGTTGCTGTCGGCAGCCAAGGCCAATGCGCAGTCGCGCTTGTTTTATATGCGCATAAAAGGCGAATTAGAAGTGGCAGTAGCGCAGCTAGGTTTTAAGCAATTGTGCATTGTTCGTCCGCCTTTGCTCATCCGAAAGGGAACAGATAGGTTGAACGAGAAAATCGCCAATGCCGTTCTGTCCTTCTTTAATGCTTTGGGATTGTTCAAACAACAGCGCCCCATGCCCACACACATCGTTGCGCAATGCATGGTGGCCGTGGCAAAAAACGGTTGTGTAGGAACACTCGAACCAGCAGAAATTTGGGCCGAAGGAGATAAATAGGCATACCAAGTGGTAATATTTGAAAGATGTATGCACGAGCAACAAAGCAAACTTGTTGTGCTACGTGCCCCATTGAGCGTTGTAAGCAAGCGCGAGAGCACGTCTTTGAGCTAGGAGTAGCGCGAAGGAAGGAGCCCAAAAGAGCAGCATTCCCTTATCATATTGACTTATAAATCCTTAATCCCAACCCACAAATGAACCCCAGCCCCATCTCGGCCGGCGCATTTGCCGACACCAAGCCCCACTATCATTTGCTCGACGGACTGCGCGGAGTGGCAGCCCTTGTGGTGATTTGTTTCCACATAGGCGAAGACTTTGCCACAAACAGCCTCACACATTATTTTAGTCATGGTTATTTGGCCGTGGATTTCTTTTTTATGCTGTCGGGTTTTGTAATAGGATATGCCTACGACGACCGTCGCAACAGCATGAGTGTAGGCAGCTTTATAAAGCGGCGAGTAATACGTTTGCATCCCATGGTGATAGTAGGCGCACTGTTTGGCGCAGTGATGTTTTACGGTCAGGGTAGCGAATACTTAAATGTGCAAAGCGTACCCTTAGCCCTTTTGGCATTTGCCACGCTGCTAAATATGCTGTTAGTGCCAGCGTGGAGTGGGGTAGAGGTGCGCGGATTTGGCGAGATATTCCCCTTAAACGGACCAGCATGGTCGTTGTTTTTCGAGTATATAGCCAATCTTCTCTATGTGTTGTTTATCCGAAAACTCAGCACCCACCGACTAGCCCTATTGGTATTTGCTATGGCAGGAGCGCTTTTGGGCTATGCCTTAACCAACGAGAGTGGCACTTTAGGCGCGGGTTGGACCTTTGCCAACGGAGGATTTTGGGGAGGAATGCTTCGCGTGATGTTTGCATTCCCAGCAGGTTTGTTGCTCTCTCGTGTGTCGTGCAAGTGCAATATACGAGGTGCTTTCTGGTGGTGTGCCATGGCCATTGCAGCAGTTGCGATGGCTCCACGCATAGGAGGAGAAGGGCAATTGTGGGCAAACGGACTCTACGAAGCCCTTTGTGTGCTAGTGGTTTTCCCCTTGATGGTGTGGTTAGGGGCATCCGGGCAAACCACCGATGCCCTTTCTACGCGCGTTTGCAACTTTCTTGGCAACATTTCATATCCCCTTTACCTCACTCATTTCCCCCTTCTCTATACCTGTTTTGCTTACGCCAAGCGTAACAACATGCCTTTCTGCGAAACCCTTCCGCAAATACTGGCATTGATTTTTGCCTGCATAGCCCTAGCATGGTTATGCCTAAAATACTATGATGTGCCAGTGAGGCGATGGTTGCAACGTCGGTTGGCGTGAGAGAAGAAAGAGGATTTAATGCAGGTAGAGCGCAACTCCTTTTGTGAGAAAGATGTAGCGAAAAGCCTAAAAAGAGTTGGATGTTATTGTGATTATACGTAAATTTGCCCTATTGCAGAGCAAAGAATAAGGGCGGTTGGTCATATTGCTGTGCGTAATGCACAAGAAAACGGCCACCAAAAACGGCCCAAACCGTTACCATCATACTTGATTATGGCCATATGGAACCGACTTTGGGGAACAAAACACAACAATAATAAAGCAAATATTGTTGGAAACGAAGGTGTGGGAGCAAGCAACACCTCGCTGCGTTATGCCTTTGTGGATACAGAAATAGGAGGAAAAAACCATCAGGTGCGCGACATTGGCGCATTGCGAAGTGATGGTGCAATCTTTCATCAAGCCTCGAAAGCCGAACTGTTAAACTTTCTTCGCGATGTTGATTTTATATGTGGGCACAACATTGTGCATCACGATGCCAAATATCTTTTTACCCATGACGAGCAACAGCAATGGCATTTGGTAGATACACTTTATCTCTCGCCGTTGCTTTTCCCTGAACGTCCCTACCACAAGTTAGTGAAAGACGACAAGCTAATCGTAGAAGAACTGAATAATCCAGTTAACGATTGCGAGAAAACAAAAGACTTACTTCACGACGAAATAGCCCACTGGAAGGCCTTGCCAAGCCACAAACGCCTTGTGTTTGCCTCGTTGTTGTGGGGGCAGCGCGAGTTTGAGGGCTTTTTGCGCATGGTGAATGCAGAGCCAAAGCAAGCCCATGTGTCGCAACTGATAGTGGAACACTATGGCGAAAAGATTTGCAGCAACGCCCCATTGGCAGATATTATTGCCCAATATCCTTGCGAACTGGCCTATGCACTGGCACTTATCGACACCACCGACCATCGTTCGGTTACGCCAGGCTGGGTGTTATGCACCTATCCAAAGGTGGAATATGTGATGAAGCTTTTGCGAAACACACCTTGTAAGCAGGGTTGCCGATATTGCAAGGCGCAACTGGATGCGATAAAAGGTTTAGAAACCCATTTTGGGTTTAACGCTTTTCGCACTTACGAGGGCGAACCACTACAACAACAAGCAGTAGAAGCAGCCATGAAAGGGCAGTCGTTGTTGGCCATATTCCCCACAGGAGGTGGCAAGTCGCTCACTTTTCAGTTACCAGCACTTATGGCCGGCGCTGCGGTGCATGGACTAACGGTGGTTATTTCGCCCTTACAGTCGCTCATGAAAGACCAAGTAGACAATCTTGCCGAGCGTGGAATAACCGATGCAGTAAGCATAAACGGCTTGCTCGACCCCATAGAACGTAGCGTGGCAATCGAGCGAGTGCAGAATGGCGATGCCTCGTTGCTGTATATTTCGCCCGAGATGCTTCGTTCAAAAACCATAGAACGCGTTTTGTGCATGCGCCATGTGGTGCGCTTTGTGATAGACGAAGCCCACTGTTTGTCGTCGTGGGGACAAGAATTTAGGGTGGATTATCTCTATATCGGTAAGTTTGTGAATTGGCTTCAAAAGCAACGACTCAACCAACAGCCCATAGCCATTTCGTGTTTCACGGCAACAGCCAAGCAAAAAGTGGTGCAAGACATCTGCGATTACTTTCGTGAGACCCTCAATATGGAACTGCAACTCTATGCATCATCGGCAACAAGAACGAATTTGATGTATAGTGTGATACACACCGAAGACGATAATGACAAATATTTGAAGCTTCGCGCGCTGATGACGGCTAGCAATTGTCCTGCCATTGTGTATGTGTCGCGCACAAAACGCACAAAAGAACTTGCCCAACGACTAACGCGTGACGGTTTTGACGCACTGCCTTTTAACGGCAAAATGGACGCCGACGAAAAGACAGAAAACCAAGAAGCCTTTATGAACGATAGGGTACGCATCATTGTTGCTACCTCGGCGTTTGGCATGGGCGTAGATAAGAAAGACGTGGGATTGGTGGTGCATTACAATATATCCGACTCGTTGGAGAATTATGGTCAAGAAGCAGGACGCGCCGGACGCGACCCTAGTCTCAATGCAAAGTGCTACGTGCTGTATAGCGATAACGATTTGGAGAAGCATTTTATAATGCTGAACCAATCAAAACTGAGCATCAGCGAAATACAGCAGGTGTGGAAAGCAGTGAAATATCTTACTAAAATGCGCGAAGGAGTGAACTGTTCGGCGTTGGAAATAGCCCGACAAGCAGGCTGGGACGACTCGGTGAGCGACGTTGAGACACGCGTGCGAACAGCATTGTCGGCTTTAGAAGAAGCAGGTTTTTTGGTGAGAGGAAGCAATGTACCGCAGGTCTTTGCCTCGGGCATCACCGTTAAGAATATGGATGAGGCTCGTAAGCGCATTGATGCCTCAATACTCTTTGATGAAGCAGAGGCCGAAAAGGCAGTGCGCGTAATAAAATCGCTCATCTCGAGAAAGAATACCGTGAAGTCGAGAGATGCTGAAGGCGAAGCACGAATAGACTATTTGGCCGACACCTTGGGCATAACTAAGGCCGAAGTGATGTCGGTGGTGTTGAGTATGCGCCAAGAAGGCCTTCTTGCCGACACCGAAGACATGATTGCTTACTTGCGCGACACAGGCGAAACCGAACGCAAATCTAATGTGCTGCTTGATAAGTTTGCCAAACTAGAACGGCACATCCTTACGCAATTGCCCAACGACCCACTGCTCACAACCTATAAACAACTTAACGATAACGCTGTGCACCACGGCATCGACGAAGCTAAAGAGAAAGATATACGCACATTGCTCTACTTTTTAACCATCAAGGGCTATATGCGAAAGAAAGAAAATGCTGCGCATTATGTGGAGTTGCGTAGGATGTTTGAGGCTGATGTGCTGGTGCAACGTTTTGAAAGACGGCTGCAAATATGTCGCTTTGCGGTGGAATGGCTTTATAAGTTGATACAAAAGTCAGGTGATGATGGTGCATCCAACAAGCCAGTGACCTTCTCGGTGGTTGGTTTGCTCCATGATATGAAGGCGCAAGGCGGGTCGCTCTTTAGTTCGTTTGCCGACTTACAGCTCGAAGAGGTGAAAGAGGCGTTGCTTTATCTGGCCAAAATAGGTGCGCTTAAGCTGGATGGAGGCTTTCTTGTGATATACAATGCCATGCATATTAAGCGTGTGAAAGACAATAGAGCACGATTTAGTAAAGACGATTATCGCGTGCTCGACGAGTTTTATCGACAACGAATACAACAGATACACATCGTGGGCGAGTACGCCAATATGATGGTGAAGGATTACAATGCAGCGCAACAGTTTGTTAAAGACTATTTCCAAATGGACTATCGCCGGTTTGTTACCAAATATTTTAAGGGCGAACGACTGAACGAAATATCGCGCAACCTTACCCCTGCGAAGCATAAAGAGCTGTTTGGCCATCTGTCGGCATGCCAAAAGCAAATCATTGCCGATAAGGAAACACGTTGCATTGTTGTGGCAGCAGGACCAGGGAGTGGTAAAACGCGCGTGCTGGTGCACAAATTGGCATCGCTGTTGCTACTTGAAGACGTGAAGCACGAGCAACTGTTGATGCTCACTTTCTCGCGAGCAGCTGCCACAGAGTTTAAACAACGACTGTTACAATTGGTGGGCAATGCCGCTCATTTTGTGGAGATTAAAACCTTTCATGCCTATTGTTTCGACTTGCTTGGGCGTATTGGTAATCTAGAAGACGCCAAAAACGTGGTGAAACGAGCTGCCCAAATGATTAACGAAGGTGAGGTTGAACCAAACAAAATTGGTAAGGCCGTGTTGGTGATAGATGAAGCTCAAGACATGGGAGAGGCCGAATATGCCTTGGTTGAGGCCTTAATGGCACAGAATGAAGAGATGCGTGTGATTGCTGTTGGCGATGACGACCAGAATATCTACGAGTTCAGAGGTTCTAATTCGGTCTACATGCAACGCTTAGCACAGGCTGAGGGAAGCAAACTCATAGAGATGACAGACAACTACCGAAGCGATATCCACCCCGTGGCTTTTGCAAATAATTTTGTGAAAGCCCTACATGGACGTATGAAAACAACGCCAATCACTGCTATACGCAACCAAAATGGATGGGTTGAGGTGGTTCAACATCGGGCTAAATATCTTTATCAGCCTGTGGCAGACGAGTTGGTGAGCCGCAACGATGAAGGAACAACGTGCTTGTTAACCCAAACCAACGAAGAGGCGGTTATGATGTTGGCTTTGTTAAGGCGAAAGGGCATCAATGCAAAGCTTATACAATCGATGGATGGATTTAGGTTTTGGAACATGGCAGAGACCAGATATTTCTTGCGAAAGCTTGAAAAACGTGGTCGAACGGTGATTATTCCTGATGATATTTGGCAAGAAGCTAAACAGATAACATATGCTACTTACGCTAATAGTGAAAGTCTTGTTTACTTGAAACGATGCATAGAAGTGTTTGAACTCACCAATAAAGAGAAGTATGCAACCGATTTTAAGGAGTTTGTTTTCGAGTCGGCGGTGGAAGATTTCTGCGATGTGTCGCGTGCTGATGTTGTTGTGAGCACCATTCATAAGGCTAAAGGTAAAGAGTTTGATAACGTTTATCTGCTTATTGCTGGCTCTTATCCCAAAGACTCCAGTCTGTTGCGCCGTTATTATGTGGCTATCACCCGTGCCAAAAGTAGGTTGTATGTGCACACCAACGCACCTGTTTTTGACGGTTTACCTACAGATGTGCGTATTACCGACAAGCAAGAATATGCTATGCCCAATGAAGTGGTGCTGCAATTATCGCATAAAGACATGTATCTGAATTATTTTAAACAGTGCAAAGCGGATGTTTTGGCGCTGCGTGCTGGCGATGAATTGATGGCTAAAGACAATGTGTTGTACACGCTAGATGGACAAAAACCTGTGGCGATGTTGTCTAAAGCCATGAACGAAACAGTGCGAATGTGGAAGGATAAAGGTTATGATGTGCGTGGTGCAAAAGTGCGATTTGTGGTGGCTTGGCGACCAAAGGATGCTGAAAGAGATGAGGAAGAAACGGCTGTGGCACTGGTAGATTTGCGGTTAATGGCCCGTTCTTCGCATCAAGAATGAAGCTTCTACGATGCCGATGCTCGTTGGTAAAGTTTCTTTTTTTAATAGATGCTGTGTGAAATGTGTAAAAATAATAAGTGTATGAATACAAAACAGTTGATGATTTATATCCTATCTGTGGTGGCAACATTGGCTTGTAGCTTGTTTGCAGGCTGGTCTGTGCGCGACAATTGTGGGGAGTGGCTATCCCTAACGCTGCTGATTGGGGCTGGTGTGGCCTTGTTGATGCAGTTGTATTTCTTAATAAAAGCAGTGCGGGCGGGCCATTTGTGGACGTCGCTTGTCGTTGTTGTGCTTATTACATTGTCGGCTATTGTGGGCGCTGCATTGTTTGTCTTATCTGTACTTGCTTGTGGTTGCCCACGAAGACCAATGCTGATAGAACAAACCGACTCGGTTTATCAACAACCAACAACACCCACTGACTCAACCAACAACGCGGTTGTACTGCCCCAATAGCCTTTGCTAATGGTCGTAACAACCGCGTTGCTTATCATTCCTCTTTGTTCTTGCCCTTTGAGTGGTTCTGTTTTGTAGGTCAATCAAACCCCAATCGGTAATTAGGCCACAATGTTTCCAGGAGTCTTGTTTTGGTGTTGTTTCCTAACATCTTTTGTTTCTTGTCGGCATCTTGCCTGTCTTTGCAAGTTGACGTAGACCGCTACGCCTGCGTTACAAAGACAGGCAATCTGCTCGACAATAAAACAAAATCTGTTTAGACTCTAATCACCGATTTGTGTTAAAGGCCTTTGCTCTGCATTGGGACTAGGGGATAGTAAAACGGCGTTGGGTGAAAGGCTATGTTAGAACACGTAGCCAAACCCAATGTTCATGTATATGGGGTACATGGTGAAGGTGATGGTGTGGAAGTCGCTTGAGAAAATGTTGTTAATCCCATAAGTGAGGTCTGCATTAACGGTGAAATGCTTAAAAGCACGCCACGAACCACCAGCCTGAAAGCCCCAAAGCCAGCGGCGAAGGTTGCTATTAAAATCGTAGACCGCCGTTTTATCGTCGGTGAAGTTAACCTTTTCGCCAACGGGCGACCCACTTCTTAAGTATCCATCGCTAACAAATCCCGAAAATTCGCCATCCATTCTGTACGAGACATAAGGCCCTGCGCGCAGTTTCCATCTGTCGTTTATACGATAAGCACCAAGCACGGGCAGTGTCACAAACGAGCTTTTGTACACCGTGTTCACCTTACCCGTCCAGTTTCCGGCCACACGTTGTCCGCCGTCTATAATCTCCATACCATAGTTTTTCACCGTAGCACCAGTTTCCATGCCCTTTTCTTCCAATCTTAAACCAAGTGTTATACCCAGTTGTCGGTTGCAATTAAGCCATTTGGTCATCATGCCCGCAATGCTTCCATTAAGCTTTGGGCTATAGCTATTAATCTTCCTAATCTCTTTGGGTAAGGGCATCGGACTCGCACCGCCGATGTTTACGCCGGCGCGTACTTCGTATTCCCAACCATTTTTTTCAGATTGCACCAAGCTTTGATTGCGTTCGTCTTGTGCAAAAACCGTTGAAGGCAGTCCAAAAACAAGGGTGGCGAGGGCCAAAAGTGTGTGTATTCTTTTCATCATTAAGCTTTATTCGTGAAACAATTGCAACTCGTCAACCCACAATGTGCTACCAACAGCTCCACGGAAGAAAGCACCTCCCTGACTAGACGACATCACAATGGCCAGGTTATATTGGCCTTTGCGAAGCTTTTCGGGGTCGAGCGTGCGACCCGCCACTGGTTCAAAGGTCATTGAAAAATGTGTCCAAGCATCGGTGGGTTTACGTTCTTTGAACTGTGCCATCATTACAATGCTGGGATGAGTCTTGATGTTGGTGCCGTCGAGGAAAGGTGTTTCGGTGGTACTTTCGTACATCACGGCGTAAATATCAAACGTGTCGCGCGCGTTTTCCAGCACAGTGTTGGTTTTATCGGTGAACTTTGCCCCTGGTTGATATTTGTAATAGCCCGATATGGCAACGGGTGTGTTGCGATATGGCAAACCAAATCGGGTGGACTTAGCCATGTTGAGAATATCTATTTGAAACTCTCCCAAGAACAAATTGCCTGCAGCGATGGGTGCACCGAATGCAATTCCCATTGGTCCGGTGCTTCTTGTCACCAGTTTTACGCATTTCCCAATATATCCATTATCGTCTTGCATGGTGGGATAATCCTTCAAACCTGCGGTTCCATTGGTTATCATAAATCCCGCATTGCCACTGTTCCATTCTGTTTTAGAACCATCGGGCAGTTTCTCATAAATCTTTTCAAACTTCTTGTGCTCCTCTCCCGTGTCGTTGTCCTTAAAGATATAGTAGTCTAAGCCCTCAAAGTGATATTCCGTAGGCACGTCGTTAACCTCGAAACTTACGGTGTAGGTTTTCTTCCATTGTCCATCTTGCGATGTAACAACGTAGGTTTGCGGTTTAGTAAAATCTCTTAGCGTGCCACTAGCAGGCGAGATAGTAGCGCCAGGTGTCAGTTCAAAGCGTGGAGCCAGCTTACTTCTGTCTTCCCATCCATTGATATATAGCTTCACTTCGTTGTTGGTAATCACTGGTTCGCGTATCAGTAAGTCGCCATCCAGTTGAAAAGCGGTGATGTCTGCCTCGGCGTTGAGTGCCTCTTCGCGTATGCAAGCCGTAGAAATAGTGGCCAACGCGAGTGTAGCAACAAAGGCTTTAAATGGTTTTAGAATAATCATAAATCTACTGTTTTGTTGTTTTTTGTGGTGTTAGGCACTCATTGCACATGTTATAGCGTGCGACAAAAGGCAAAAACACGTTGCAAATGTACGACTATTATTTTAAAAAAGTGTGGCTTTCAGTGAGATAATCCACCCAAGGGAGCACAAAGTAGGGGTGTGCGAAGCTACGTTTGCTCAGACTAATAGGCAAAATAGCAAGGCGCCGACCATCTTTTTTGAACAAACTACATAAACGAAACACGCTGCCTCTCTCAACGAGATGCAGCGTATCATTTATGTTTAACTAAAAATTCTTTCTAAACAAATGAAAGCCTCACGGTTTCCATTGTCATCCGTTAAACAATCTAACAATCTACCTTAATCTAATAACTAAAAACCTAAATCTATTATTACTAACCTAAACAATCTATTAACCTTTTGACATTGCAAAGTTACAACCATTTCTACATTTACGCAATAGTTAGCACAAACTTTTGATATAAAATCGCGTTATTCTTGATGTAAGTCAACACTGTGTGTCCGAACACAGCCAACTATATGTCAAATATATGCATGGTTTGCTTTCTTTTTGTCGTTGTTTTATAGGATTTGCAGCCCTTGTTTTCGGCATTATGGCTCTTAACAACAACAATACGCTGCTTTTTGGGGCTTAGAAGCGTCGTTTAGTCTTTGAGGTTTGAATTATTTTCATTAAGTTTGCAGTGTCGTTGGGTTGGCCTTAACTGCCCCAGGGGCTGCAAGGCCACCTTATATATACCCTTACACCTTATATATAATAGAAGATGCGAATATTGATTGTTAACACCAGCGAACTAAATGGAGGGGCTGCCGTTGCGGCTTCAAGGCTTGTTGCAGCGCTAAACAATAGCGGCGTGCAGGCTCGATTGTTGGTGAACGACCGGCAAACGTCTAATCCCATGGTGTCCGAATTGCCCAAAACACTCTTCAGTAGATGGCGTTTTCTTTGGGAACGGTGGACCATCTTCTGGCATTTGCACTTCACTAAGCACAACCTTTTTGCTATTGATGTGGCCAATGCTGGTGCTGATATTACTTCCTTGCCCGAATTTAAACTGGCCGATGTGATACACCTCTCGTGGATTAATCAAGGTATGCTATCGCTCAATAGCATAAAAAAAATTGTGAATAGTGGCAAACCTGTGGTGTGGACCATGCACGACATCTGGCCCGCAACGGCCATTTGCCACCTAACCCTGGGGTGCAACAATTTTAAGCAGATATGCCGACGGTGCAAATACCTACCCGGTGGGGGCAGCGATAAAGACCTTTCAACTGCCGTTTGGCATAAAAAGAAACGCATCTACGAGAAAAGCGACATCCATTTTGTGGCTTGTAGCCGATGGCTGGCCGACCAAGCTAGGCAGAGTCGGCTGCTTCGCGACCTACATGTGTGCGCCATTCCCAACCCCATTGACACCCGTGTCTTTGCTCCAAAAAATAAAGTGGAGTGTGCCGAACTCATGAGTTTGCCTGCCAACAAACGTCTCATCCTATTTGCTGCCCAGCGAGCCACCAATGTTAATAAGGGTTTGGCCTATCTGGTTGAGGCTTGTAACATGCTGGCCCAGCAATATCCCGACATGAAAGACAACACGGCCCTCGTGGTGCTAGGCGGAAAGGCCAACCAAGCGGTGGCCGAACTGGCACTGCCTGTTATTCCCATCGACTATGTTAGCGACATCGCAACCCTCATTGCCCTTTATAATGCGGTGCATGCCTTTGTGCTGCCGTCGCTATCCGAGAACCTTCCCAACACCATTATGGAGGCAATGGCCTGCGGGGTGCCGTGTGTGGGGTTCAACGTGGGCGGTATTCCCGAAGAGATTGACCATCGACGAAATGGCTATGTGGCACGGTATCGCGATGCAGCCGACCTGGCTAAGGGCATCCATTGGGTGCTTTTCGAGGCCGATTACGACCAACTGGCAACCCAAGCCGTGAAAAAAGTACAGGCCAACTATTCGCAACAGACCGTGGCTCTGCAATATATAGAGGTGTATAACCAGGCGCTAGCCTTTAAAAAATGTATGTTATGATTAGCTTTTCGGTTATCACCTGCACCTATAATGCTGCTGCCGAGCTGCCCCGAACGCTCAAAAGCGTGGCCGAACAAACCTATCCGCACGTTGAACACTTGCTCATCGACGGACTATCTGCCGATGCTACGCCTGCTCTTATCCAACAATATGTGGCCGAAATGGCCCAAACCGAGAGCTTACACACCATTAAAGTAACCAGCGAACGCGATGCTGGACTATACGACGCCATGAACAAGGGCATCGCAATGGCCACTGGCACCTATCTTGTTTTTATAAATGCCGGCGATGTGTTCCCCTCTCCAAGCACGCTCGAAACAGTGGCCAGCGCCGTGGGCGAGGCCGAAACGCTACCTGCAGTGCTTTATGGCGACACCGATATTGTTGATGCCGAGGGGCGTTTCTTGCGCCATCGTCGCCCTGTTCCGCGTCAAGGTCTCTCGTGGCGGTCGTTTAGTCGTGGCATGTTGGTGTGCCATCAGGCTTTTTATGCCCTCACCTCGTTGGCCCAACAAACGCCTTACAACCTTCATTATCGTTTCTCGGCCGATGTGGATTGGTGCATCCGTGTGATGAAAGCGGGCAAAGCAGCTGGTTTGCCCCTGAAAAACGTGCAAGCCGTTGTGGCCAATTACCTCGATGGTGGCATGACGGTTAAAAACCATCGCGCATCGCTTAAAGAGCGTTTTGCCGTTATGCGCTCGCATTATGGCCTACCGCTCACCTTGGTAATGCATGCTTGGTTTGTGTTGCGGGCCGTGGGGCATAAACTCAATAAAGGTGCTTAGGCTTGTTCTCAACACTTCCTGCAAAGGCTCAAAGGTTGTTCTTTGTATTGCTCTTTATTGTCTTTTTGCTTTTATCAGGTATCTTTCGCTTACGTTTTCAGTCGCATTGAGCATTTTGCTCGTTCAAGGGGGTAAGTTAAACCTGCTCAGCTAATAGCTAATAATTCAGCAAAGGTGATTTTTAGAGTTTGCCCTTAACGATTGGGGTTTAACTTTAGCAGCGGTTACACTGCAAAGAACAGTGTGACTTTTTTTGAGTTAAAATAGATAAAAACAATTATTGCCTCTTATACTTTGCCTACTTTTGTAATACGAAACCTAAATGTGCACAACCTAAGCTTCCCCAATCAAATGTAAAAGTACATGATAAAAGAGCTTGCTTTATGGACGGTGTGCTTTAACTGTAACCACAAAATAAATGTGTAGCGAAATATTAATCCGAAAACTCTATAAGCTAATGCGCTTTATATTTTTATTTTACTTACTTTTCTCTTCGCTCTTTGCGAAAGCCAGCGATCAATCTAAACTCTTTGGATACAGCTGGTGGCCTCATTATCAGCATCCATACTTTCGGCTTCAACTAGATACACTCAATAACCAACCCGTACTGGGTCTGGATATCATAGCTCCACTCAAAGGTGTTTGGGGTACGCTGTTGCCTACATATCAGCTTCGTGGCGAAACAAATGATATTACGGTAAGGGTGAAATACAAATCGAAAGATGTACAGCACTTTTACGTAACGCTCAACTCCTTAATTAATGGGGCGCGTGTGGCTCGTCGTGACACGATAATGCTACCCGCATCGCCCAATTGGGCAGAAGCCACAAGTCAACTGCACTTAAAGCATGCCGACCTATTATCTGTTACATTAGAGGCTACGGGGAAAAAAGATACGCTAGGAACAATTCAACTTGCCGATTTTGGCCTATACGCAGACGGCAAGAAACTAAGTGATGATGTGCCTGATGCAGCGGTTGCACCATTGTTTCAGCGTAGCGACTTGCTTAATTGGACGTTCGGAAACTATGAAAACCTCCCATGTATGAACAGTCCTATCCTTGCTGTTGGTGAGACTGTACACGGCACAAAGACGATGAATGCTGTAGCCATGGACATCATGAAAGAACGCATACTAAAACACCAATGCAGACTGGTGCTGTTAGAACTGCCCATGGATGCAGCCTTCTATATAAACAGGTATGTAAGAAACGACCCACGTTTTAAGTACTCTTACATATCGAACTACATTGACAACTCTTTGCTGGGCGAACCCACAAAGGCTTTCATCGAGTGGCTTAAGCAATATAATGCCACCCACGATAACAGCGTGTCGCTCCTGGGCTTCGATACCAATTTAGAATGGGTGCAAAGCCAAATCAATCTTTTTAATTTCTTCTATACGCTTAACGATGGAAAGAAGTCTCCTGAAATGAAAAAAATCTGTGAGGCAGTGCTTTATGATATGGACCCTTTTTCGAAAAGGGATGTCGCAGCCTTAATCGATAGTAGCGATGTTGTAAAAAACTGCCTCCAAAAAGATGAACTGATGTTGGTGCGTAAGGGCGTAAGGCTGATGCAATGGTTCGCAAAACACCGTATGCGTTTCGGACAACGAGACACGTTGATGGCGCAGTTCGTTCAATTTGCCATCGATAGCGTCTTTCCAAAAGAAACAGTTGTTACAATGTATGCGCACACTGGACATTTAAATTACTCTCAGACAATAGAACCAGCACATCTCAATTATTATAGTGCTGGGCATTACCTAAAAGAGAAGTATGGTGAAAACTATCGTTGCATCGACATTGTCACTTATCAAGGTGCAACAATCGTAAGTGACAAGTATGGTGCTTATGCTGGTAGCAAGCTTGCTGCCGTACCACAACGCAGCATTGAATACCAGTTGGGACAGCTGGGTGTAGACTCGGTTTACCTACCTATGAGTAAACTTCAATCTAGCGAAGCTTTGCAAATGCGTATGGCAGGGAATGGAAGTATAAAGGTGCAATTCATCTATGGCTATCCTCAAGCAAGAGTAGATGGTGTGCTCTTTGTTCGCAATGTAGACCCAGTGATAAAGAGTGAACGAATTATAAAAGAATGGCAAGAAGGAACCAAACGAATGTTTAAAGCTTACCAGGAGGCACTAGGCAAAATGAAAGCCATGTAAATAACCACGATATGAAGATTGCATTCTTAACAACACTCAATCCCGAAGACGTTAATACATAGGTAGGAAGCTTTATATCATATCTTGCAAACCTTACTCAAGAGCCATGATGTGAAAATAGTTGGGCAAAATATGCTTGCGCAAGCATTGAACTTTGTAAAAGGAAACATATCCCCCAAACGAGATATGCGAGAATATTCTCCTGTCTTTGGAAAATTGTGTGCTAAAGAAGTGGCAAATTGTGACCTTGTGTTCTTTGGCGATTTATATCTTAGTCCATTCCTTGATACAAATATTCCCATGGTTCATTTAAGCGACGTTACCTATCACGCATTCAAAGACTACATGCACAACGACAGCAAACCTGAGGAAATAAAACAAACAGAAGATGCGGAGTTCAAACTCTTAAACCAATACAACACCATTGTATATAGCTCAGAGTGGGCGAAACAAAGCGCAGTTAGCTATTACGGCATCGAACCGTCGAAGATACATGTGGTTGAGTTTGGCGCGAACATTCCTCATCCCTGCGATTACCAAATAAACATCGACACAAGTGTTTGCAACTTGGTGTTTATTGGACGAAACTGGGAAAAGAAAGGTGGCGACAAGGCTTTGGGGACATATAGGGAGCTAAAAGCTATGGGAATGAACTGCACACTGACCATCGTTGGCTGCCAACCTCCTTGCGTAGAAGACGAGAGTGTTGTGGTTTATCCCTTCCTCGACAAGTCCAAACCTACTCATCTGTCTAAATTATGCTCCATACTTCGCAACGCGCATTTCCTCATTCTCCCCACTCAGTTCGACGCTTTCGGCATCGTGTTTTGCGAAGCCTCGGCCTACGGTGTGCCAAGTGTGGCTGCAAATGTGCAAGGAACGGGGCAACCCATCTGCGAAGGCAAAAACGGTTTCTTGCTCCCACCCACGGCTACGGCAATTGATTATGCCCAAAAGATACACTCGATATTCTGCGACAAGGACAAATACATCGCATTAAGACAGTCGTCGCGTAAGGAATACGAAACCCGATTGAACTGGGACGTATGGGCAAAGAAAGTGAATTACATATTGGAACAAACCGTTATAAACCATCAAAAAACGCATGGAAAACAATAGTGTTGGGTTTTATCTGCCTGTTTATGTTATCAATCTAGAGGAGCGCACAGAACGCCGGCAGCATATTGAGGAACAATTCAGTGACAGAACGGAGTTCGAACTTACTTGGATAAAGGCTGTAAAGCACCCTATTGGCGCAGTTGGGCTATGGAAAAGCATGGTGCAAGCGATACGAAAGGCTGAGGAAAACGAAGACGATATCATTATTATTTGTGAAGACGACCATACCTTCACGCCCGCATACAATAAGGAATATCTCTTTCGTAACATTCTCGAAGCAGAGACACAAGGTATCGAATTGCTATCAGGAGGTATTGGGGGGTTCGGCATGGCTGTACCCGTTGCAGACAATCGCTATTGGGTAGACTGGTTTTGGAGCACACAGTTTATCATTGTTTTCAAGCCTTTGTTTAAACGAATACTAGAGTACGATTTTAAGGATACCGATACGGCAGATGGTGTGCTGTCGGTACTTACGATGGACAAAGCGACCATGTATCCTTTTATCTCCATTCAAACAGACTTTGGTTACTCGGATGTTACACGCACCAATAACGACAGCGTGGGATTGGTAGACCAACTTTTCTTGCGCTCTGCCTTACGTTTGCGCATCGTTCAGCAGGTTGCGCACAAATATGGAAGAACTGCTCATGGAAGACAATAAACGCAATGAAAGGTCGGAGGAGGTGCAAGCCATAGTGGAACGCATGCCCACGGAGTGGGTTAAATGGGTAGCTCTGTGTGTTGGCGTGCTGATGGCTATTGTCGTTTTGCTTGGATTTCTCATCCAATACCCCGACACTGTAGACGGTCCCATATCTGTTACCGCTAACACTGCACCGGTGCGTTTGGTGGCAAACGGCAACGGACGCATATACTTGCTAAAAGCAAATAAGACCAGGGTGAAGAAAGGCGAAGTTATATCTTATCTTGAAAGTGGAGCCAACTATCGACACATCCTGAAAGTGGAAGGCTTGCTAAGCAACCTTAACAAGAGCATGCAAGCCGCCATAGATCTTCCCGATACGCTCATATTGGGTGAAGTGAGTTCGGCCTACAATGCGTTTATGCTGGCCTACATGCAATATCGACGCGTGTTGTCGTCTAACATCTATGGCACGATGCATAAAAACCTACGGCAACAGATAACTTCGGATAAATCTGTAATTGCCAACATCAACAATGAAGTGGCGCTTAAATGTCAATTGCTTCACGTTTCTGCAAATCAGCTTAAGAAAGACAGTGTGTTACTTGCTGCCAAAGTAATCAGTGAGCAAGAATTTCAACAACAGCATGCTGCACATCTATCGTTACAAGAAGCTTTGCTCAACTTGCAAAGTACCCAGATGATGAAGCAATCAGAAGTAAACCACAACCAGATGGAGATACAGCGCATTCTCTTAGAAGAGTCTGAATCTAAGGATAAGGTATATACAGATTTCGTTACAAGAAAGAACGAACTGTCTAACGCCATCAATATTTGGAAAGAACGATACTTGCAATACGCACCTGTTGCAGGTCATCTAGAATACCTTGGATTTTGGCGAAACAACCGCTTTGTTCAGAATGGACAGGAGCTGTTTTCTATCATACCGAGCAGAAATAACATCTTGGGCGAAGTCACCATCCCGTCTTTTGGTGTGGGAAAAGTGGCTATAGGGCAAAATGTAAACGTTAAAATAAGTAATTTTCCCTACGACGAATACGGACAACTAAAGGGTGTTGTAAAATCTATTTCGCGTATTAGCCACAAGATAAAGGTACAAGATAAGGAAGTGGACGCCTATCTCGTGTTGATTTCTTTTCCACACGGCACGCTTACCAATTTCGGCAAACGCCTTCCGCTCGATTTTGAAAGCAACGGAACTGCCGAGATTATAACGAAAAGAAAACGACTAATAGAAAGGCTGTTCGATAACCTCAAAGCCAAAGGCGAAAAATAAGATGATGAAGTTTTGTCGATTTCCTGTAGAATATCAGATGGATTCACATGATTGTGGACCAGCCTCACTTAAAATCATTGCCAAACATTTTGGCAAATATTACTCGTTGCAGTATCTCCGCGACCGTTGCGGTATCACCAAAGAAGGCGTGTCGTTACACGATATTAGTGTTGGAGCAGAAAATATTGGGCTTCGAACGTTGGCAGTAAAATGTGATGTCAACGAGGTTATTAATAGTGTTCCTTTCCCCGCTATCATATTTTGGAACAATAATCATTTTGTAGTGGTATACCATGCTGATAAAAAATATATTTATATTTCTGATCCCGCAAGAGGACGCGTAAAATATTCGCACGAAACGTTCAAACAAGGTTGGTATCAGAGGGGCGAAAACCAAGGCGTGTTGCTAGCCGTTGAACCCACAGTCGATTTTAAGGAAACCAAGGCCGAAAAAGAGCAAAAACGGAATAGTTTTCTAAGCATTCTAAAGTATTTCACCCCATACTCGCGCTCGTTTGCTTTGATTTTCGTGATCATGTTTATTGTTACGGCATTGCAAGGTGTGCTACCTTTTATCTCAAAAGCGGTGATTGACGTAGGCATTAAAACATCCGACGTTAACTTTATCAACATGATACTCATTGGCAACATTAGTATTCTGTTGAGCGTAATGGTTTTCAATGTGCTCAGAGATTGGATCTTGTTGCATATCACTGCACGCGTTAACATTGCACTAATATCCGATTATCTGATAAAATTGATGAACTTGCCCGTCACCTTCTTTGAAAACAAACTGATGGGTGACATCCTGCAGCGTGCGCAAGACCACGAACGCATTCGCAGTTTCATCATGAACAATTCTCTGTCTCTCATTTTTTCTATGCTTACCTTTGTGGTATTTGCCATTATATTACTGATATACAATGTGGTTATCTTTCTTATATTCTTGGCAGGTTCTGCACTTTATGTGGGCTGGGTTTTACTTTTCCTAAATGTTAGGAAAAAGTTAGACTGGGAATATTTCGAACTCCTTTCAAGGAATCAAAGCTATTGGGTGGAGACGGTTTCTGCCATTCAGGATGTGAAAATAAACAATTACGAAAAGCAACGCCGCTGGAAATGGGAAGAGATACAGGCACGGCTATATCATGTCAACAAGCGCGTGCTCGCTATAACAAACATGCAAAACTTGGGGGCACAGTTTATTGAAAGCATAAAAAATATGGGTATCGTGTTCTTTTGCGCAGTAGCCGTTATCAATGGCGATATAACCTTTGGGGTAATGATTTCCACACAGTTCATTATCGGCATGTTAAATGGTCCTTTATCCCAATTCATCAGCTTTGTTATGGGTGCTCAATATGCCAAGATAAGCTTTCTGCGCATCAACGAAATTCGTCAACTTGAAGATGAGGAAGAGCTACTCTCGGTTGGTAACACATGCATATTACCCAACGAAAAATCGATAACCTTGTCTAACGTACACTTCCAATATTCGGCTAACTCGCCTTTCGTGCTGAAAGGTATCTACCTGCACATTCCTGAAAATAAGGTTACGGCAATTGTCGGAGGCAGTGGTTGTGGAAAGTCTACGTTGCTAAAACTTCTCGTTAGACTGTATAAACCAACATTCGGAGATATCAAGATGGACACGATGAACGTGGAAGCCATCAATTTGCGTCAATGGCGAAACTTGTGTGGGGTGGTGATGCAAGACGGAAAGGTGTTTAGCGACACCATCATTAACAATATCGTGCTAGATGACGACCACATAGACTACGACCGTCTGCATGAGGTTTGTAAGATTGCCCAACTGGAAGAAGAGATAAACGCCATGCCTAATGGATTCGACACAACGGTAGGCGAAACTGGCCGAGGACTTAGTGGAGGACAGAAGCAACGTCTGCTCATTGCACGTGCCCTATACAGAAACCCTAAAATGTTGTTCCTTGATGAAGCTACTAATGCTTTAGACACCATCAACGAGCGTAAAATTGTAGATGCACTAAACAATGCTTTCGAACATCGTACAGTTGTCGTGATTGCACACCGGCTTAGTACTATTCAAAACGCAGACCAAATTGTAGTGCTTGACAAAGGACATATCGTAGAAGTTGGAACACACAAAACGCTGATGGAAAATAAGAAACGGTACTATGAATTGGTTTCCTCGCAAACACAGACGTTGGCTTAGGTCAATAGACCAATCTGTGGTTCCATTTGTATCCTTAAGGATAACGATTTAATTTGTAGACGAATTCTTTCTTTGTTATTATATACCTAATGATTAATCTTCTTGTTAATGCATAGAAGAGAAAAATGCCATTCATCAACATTTTTTTCGCATTTTGTTTGGTGGTTCTCGAAAAAAGGCGTACCTTTGCATCGCTTTTAGAAACAAAGCACGGGCGTTTAGCTCAGCTGGTTTAGAGCATCTGCCTTACAAGCAGAGGGTCGGCGGTTCGAATCCGTCAACGCCCACAACGCAAAAGTCCCGCAATCTAACATGGTTGCGGGATTTTTTTTTAGCAACGAACATCGTTGTTGCATGCATGTATATAACAAAAGATAGCTAACAGCATAAACAAACATCAAAATGGAAAAAGTAGTAAGCGGAATTAGGCCCACTGGAAATCTTCACTTGGGCAACTATTTCGGAGCGGTAAAGAGTTTCGTGAAGATGCAAGACGAGTACGAAAGCCTGTTCTTCATTGCCGATTGGCACTCGCTTACCACCAGTCCGAAACCCGAGGACATTCAACGTAGTGCTCGTGTAATCCTTGCTGAGTATCTTGCCTGTGGCATCGACCCACAAAAAGCCAAGATATATGTACAGAGCGACGTGAAAGAGACGCTCGAATTGTACCTCTTCTTTAATATGAATATGTACCTGGGCGAACTGGAACGCGTTACCACCTTTAAGGATAAGGCACGACAACAGCCCGATAATGTTAACGCCGGACTGCTTACTTACCCCACTTTGATGGCTGCCGACATTCTGCAGCATCGTGCGCACAAAGTGCCTGTGGGCAAAGACCAAGAGCAAAACATGGAGATGGCCCGCAAATGTGCGCGACGCTTTAATCATATCTATGGTGTTGACCTTTTCCCCGAACCTCAAAACTTCTACTTTAACACGCAAGCCGTGAAGGTTCCTGGACTGGATGGCAGCGGAAAAATGGGGAAGAGTGATGGCAATTGCATCTATCTTTACGAAGAGGATGCGGCTATACGAAAAAAGGTGATGAAGGCTGTGACCGACTCTGGGCCCGAAGCCCCCAATAGCGTGAAGCCCGATGTTATTGAAAATCTCTTTACTTTCTTGCGTATCTGCTCGGACGAGGAAACGTATAACTACTTCGACGAGAAATGGAACGATTGCTCTATACGTTATGGCGACTTGAAAAAGCAGATTGCTGAAGATATTATCAAAACCGTAACGCCCATTCGCGAGCGCATTATGGAATATCGTTCTAACACCCAACTGCTCGATCGCATCGCTCAAGAGGGTGCCGAAGTGGCGCGCGCTAGCGCCAGTGCCACGCTTAAAGAGGTGCGTAAGATTATCGGTTTCCGTTAAAAATACGCGTTCTTTGCAGTGCTTTTACGCTGCTAAAACCCATACTATGCGCCACAGAACTTAACTTCGCGCGCAATTAACAAGCCTGCCCTGCCTGCCAATGCATAAGCCCTTCGTGGTGCTATACTTGCTGTGCGGGGCAGGCTTGTTGTGTGTTGGCATGGAGTGGGGTGTGTGTGGCACTGCAATAGCCCACAAAGGCATTGTGCCATCAATAAGTTTTGGTCATATTGACAATGTTATGCAATCATAGCAAACTGTGGTATGTCGAGGCTAGGGCGCAAAAGTGCATTGATTTAGGGGTGAGTTTTAACCCCAATCGGTTATTATACCACAACGTTTCCAGAATTCTTGTTTTAGTGTTGTTTCCTAACATCTTTTATTTTCATGTCGGCATCTTGCTTGTCTTTCTAAATTTACGTAGCCCGCTACGCCTGCATAACAAAAACAGCCAATCTGCTCGACAATAAAACAATATCTGTTTAGTCTCTAATGACCGCAATTGGGCTTAATCGTGCTTTTTTCTTTATTTGTTAATCGCGTTTAAAATACTTTACAAAACACGTGCTGCAGGCAAACGCATTCTAGCGAAAAAAGCGACTCAAAGTAGGCAAAAAGTTGCTGTTTTTGCCTTATCCAATTTTATTTTTCGTCTATTTTTTGGCATTTCAGAAGTGTTTTGTACCTTTTTGCTTTTCTAGAAGACGAAAACTCCGCATTTTTTCTCTCCCCAAAAACAGCTTTTAGTGGCTAAAAATACACGTTTAATGGTTTATTTTACCAAGAAAACATGCTTTTTTCAACATTCTAAAATTGTAAATTCATACAAGAGGTGTGCAAGATGATGCATTTAACGCTGCGTTTAGCAGCAAATAACCTCGTGTTTTGCAGCATTTATCCTTGCGTTTTGCAGCAAATAGGCCTGCGTTTAGCAGCAAATAGCCGTGCGTTTAGCACCATTTAGCCTTGCATTTAGCAGCAAATAGCACGATATAGCGTGCAAAACACATTTTTATGCGTAGTAAAAGCAAAAAGTGCAGGTTGTACTCACATCGCTTTTACATCCAAAATAACCCTCGCGAGAATTGAAAATTTGGAGCAAGGCGAACAGTTGGTGACTTTCAAGCCCTGTTTTTGTGTTAAATTTCACGCACAAAACTTTACATTAATAAGACTTGTGTGTTGCACCTATAGAATATGTTATCTATAAAATAATACAAAACACATGGCGAAACAGAAAAAATCATTAACTTTGCTGATATTGATGGTATGGCTAAAAAAATGCGTCAATAAACGCACTTTTCGAAAAACGAAAAGAACGTTTTCGGTAAGCAGAACGTAATCTTTAAAAGTTGTGCCACACGTTAAACAATCTATAGTTAAACAGCCTTATTAATATGTTAGACAGTGACACAACGCCTAGCCTAAGGGGTGTCGATCTTGCCGCTTTCGAACAATTATACAGAACCTATTATGACGTTTTGTGCAAGTTAGCAGCAACAATAACCCACAGTCATCAATTGGCTGAGGAAATTGTCGACGACCTTTTTTTCTACCTTTGGCATCATCGCAGTGAACTAGAAGTAGACTCGTTGCAGGCTTATCTCTTTCGTGCCGTGCGCAACAACAGCGAGAAAGTGTGTCGCTCGCGTGCCTTTCGGCATGGAAGGCTAACCCTAAGTCTTGATAATGAATTGCTGCGCGTACACGATAACCTGTCGGATGCCGAACATCCCCTAGGGTGGCTCATCGAAGAAGAAATGCAAAACCATGCCCAAGAGGTAGTAAACCAGTTGCCCCACGAGTGCCGACAGGTGTTCGAACTAAGTCGTTATCATGGCAAAAAGCATGCAGAGATAGCCCAAGAGCTGGGTATATCGGTCAACACCGTGAAATATCACATTAAAAATGCCCTCAAAATACTCTCTTCTAGTCTGTCTACTGGCACAGCTTGCACGCTGATGCTGATGGCGCAAAGTTGGTAGCGGTTTGCCACTGGTGGCTTTTGCAGAGCACTGCGCCAATACACGCGTGGTTGCCCTCTGCAATATATAGGGTGCAGGGCTGGGCAAAGCACACCGCTAGCCCAAACGTTGCAATTAATAAAAAAACTTAAAACCGAGTGCGATTGCACATATTTCTCGCTTTTTCACTACCCCAACAACCATCAAAAATACTCTTTCCTTATAGAGCGAACAGCGTATGAAAGCCTACAATCAACATATCAATAACCTAATTAGCCGCTATGTGCAGGGCGAAATAGACGCCAGCCAACTGCGCGAGCTGAACGATTTTATCGAGCAAAACGATGAAAATCGGCAGTATGTGCTAAGTATGCGCGAGATGGTTTTCTACGACGAATGCACCAAACCCCATCACACCTTCGATGTGGAGCAAGCCTTGCAGCGATTTCATGCCCATGTGCGCCAGGTGGCAAAGCAAAAAAAGCAGGCCCAACGCCAACGAATAAGGCGACAGGCAAAGGTGGCCGCGATGGTGTTAGTGATGTTTTTGCCCGTGGTGGCCTATTTCGCAGGTTGGCACAATGCCACCAAACGCTTTGCCATGATAGCCACCACAGCCCCCAACGGGTCGCAAGTAACCACCATTTTGCCCGATGGCAGTGAGGTGAAACTCAATTCGGGTTCAACCATTAGCTACTCGCAAGGCTTCGGTATATCCCAGCGCGAGATACATTTACAAGGCGAAGGCTTTTTCAATGTAAGGCACAACGAGCGTTTGCCCATGATGGTGATAACCAAAGATGTGGTGTTGCACGACCAGGGCACGGCCTTCAAGGTGAGCAATTATAAAGAAGACCGCCGCGTGATGGTTAGCCTTTACGAAGGAAGACTAAGCGTTGACAATCTTATATCACAACGCAAAGCCTTGGCTTTGAACCCCGGACAGCGCATGGTGGTGGACAAAAACACGGGTAAACTACAGCGCGAGAACATCAAGGAAACCAAAGAAGAAGGAGCCAGCATGAACACCTTGTACTTTGATAACTTGCCACTAGAAGAAATAGCGCCTGTGCTTGCCCGCAGCTTTGATGTGCTGATAGACGTGGCCAAGAGCGTGCGCAGCAAACGATTTTACCTAATATTCAACAAGCAAATAAGCAACATCGACCAGATATTACAAATAATGGCCCAAACAGGCCAAATCAAATACAATATGGCCAACGGGCGTTACCGCCTCTATTAGCAAAGCCTCAGGCCACATTACCTAATGCTTATCAATCTCTAAACAATTTCTAACTAATTCATTTCGACATGAGACCATTGACAAAAAAGTTTCTGCTCGCAACCTTCCTAGCGCTTTCAATGGAGGTTACGGTACAGGCGAGCACGGTAACGATGACGCTGAGGAACGTCACTGTGAAGCAAGCCATCGTTGACTTGCAAAAAAACACAGGCTACTCGGTTGTGATTTATGCCAAAGACGTGGACATGAACCGCCGGGTTAGCGTTGATGCACGCAACGAAAAGGTGGCTAATGTGGTGGGACAAATTCTTGCAGGACAAGATGTGGACTACGAAGTAAATGGCAAAACCATCGTGGTGAGCCAACACAAAAGCGAACCCAAGGAAACCGCACGCACGCAAAAAGCAAACGACAAGAAACAAAAAATGCAAGGAAAGGTGGTGGACGAGATGGGACAACCCATCACGGGCGCATCGGTTGTGGACAAAGCAACCAACACCGGAACGGTAACCGACCTGGATGGTAACTTCTCTGTCGACCTTGTGCCTGGTACCGAACTCACCATTAGCTATGTGGGCTATAACGACTTTAAGCTGAAGGCCACGGCAAACATGAACGTGCAACTCAAACCCAACACCCAATTGCTGAGCGATGTGGTTGTGGTGGGCTACGGTAGTCAGAAGAAAGTAGACGTTACTGGCTCTATCGCCTCGGTAACGGGTAAAGACATTGCGCGTTCGCCAATGGCCAACCTCACCAACTCTATCGGTGGAAAGCTAGCAGGCTTGCGCGTGGTTCAGCGTTCGGGCGAACCTGGCAACGATGCAAGTAATATTGACATTCGCGGATATGGCAAAGCGCTGGTGATTGTCGATGGTATGCCTGGCAGTTTAGGCCAGATAGACCCCAATGAAATAGAAAGCGTAACCATCCTAAAAGACGCATCGGCAGCAGTGTATGGTATTCGGGCCGCCAATGGTGTGATATTGGTTACCACTAAGCGCGGAGGAACGCAAGCAACCAAGATTGAGCTGAACTCAACCTTTAGTTGGCAACGCCCAACCATCTATCCCGAACTGTGTAACGCTGCACAATTTGTGGAACTAACCGATGAAGACCTGGTTAACCGTGGCAAACAACCCACTTACGGACGCGAAAACCTTGAAAAATGGCGCGCTGGTGGCGAGGGCTACGAAAGCACCGACTGGTATGATGAGGTGGTAAGACCATGGGCTCCGCAACAACAATACAACCTTAACGTGCGCGGTGGAACAGAGAAAGCAAGCTATTTTGCATCGCTGGGCTATCTCAACGAGGGTGGTATGTGGCGCACAAACAGTTCTAACTTCCAGCGTTTCAACTTCCGTTCTAACATGGATGTGAAGATTACCGACGCCCTTTCGGCATCGTTGTCGCTCTCGGGACAAAAAGAACAGCGCCACTCTTCGCCATGGAATCCCTTCTATATCATGGCATCTATACAACAAACATTCCCCACATCGCATCCCTATGCCAACAACAACCCCGACTATTACGCCGTAACCAATATTTCGGCGCGTAACGTGAAGGCGGTTACCGACCCCAGCGTGATGGGTTTTGACAAGGTGCAGAACAAGCGTTTTGAGGGTACAGCATCGCTAAACTATGCTTTCCAAAACATTAAAGGGCTGTCGATGAAGGGTTTGTTCTACTATCGTAATGAAGACAACTTTAGGGATTTGTTCCAAAAGAAATATCATTACTATGCTTACGATAAAGCAGCCGACCAATATAATGTGGTGTACACGGGCTTTAACCCCTCAAATCTAAAGCGCGCAGTGTGGAACCTTGAAACCTATATGATGCAAGCTTCAATCAACTACGAGAGAACATTTGGTAACTTGCACCATGTAAAAGGTTTGTTGCTCTCTGAAACAACCAAGGAGAACTACCGCGAACTGGATGGCTTCCGCGAATTTGCTATCGATGCCATTCCCGAACTAGACAATGGTAATGATAAGAATAAAACCAACGGTGGCAATAGTTGGCAAGAAGGTCGTATAGGCTATGTGGGCCGTGTTGACTACGACTATGCTGGTCGTTATCTTGTTGAATTTAGCTTCCGTTACGATGGCTCATCCAAGTTTGCTAAAGAAAAACGCTGGGGCTTCTTCCCCTCGGTGTCGGCAGGATGGCGCATTAGCGAAGAGGCATTCATGAAAAAGTATAGCAACGTGCTGGATAACCTGAAGCTTCGTGCATCATGGGGACGCCTTGGCGACGATGAGGCGGTTGAAGGTTTCCAATATCTAGAGGGTTACACCTATCCTTATAGCTCGTACATCCTTGGGTCGGAGGTTATCCGCACGGTTGTGCCAAAGGGTCTAGCCAATAGAAACATCACCTGGTACACATCGGATATCTACAACTTTGGATTAGATTTCGACTTGTGGCATGGTAAACTTTCGGGTACGGTAGAATTGTTCTATCGCCATCGCGATGGCTTGTTGGCCACCCGTGCCGAGTCGTTGCCCTCAACGTTTGGTGCTAAACTGCCACAAGAAAACCTCAACTCTGATAGCAATAGAGGATTTGAAGTGCAGCTGTCGCACCATAATAAAATTGGCGAACTAAGCTACGATATATCGGGTAACGTGTCGTATACGCGTGCCATGTACAACCATGTGGAGCGCAATGCATCGCTAAACGACAACGATAATTGGAGAAACAACACCAACAATCGTTATAAAAATATCTGGTGGGGATATAAATATATCGGACAATTCCAATCGGAGGCCGAGATAGCTTCGTCGCCCGTGCAAGACGGTAACGGTAACCTAACCCTCGTGCCAGGTGACCTTAAGTACGAAGACTTTAACAACGACGGTGTGATTGATGGTAACGACGTGCAGCTAATAGGACGTGGTACAACGCCCGAAATAATGTATGGACTAACACTTTCGGGCCAATGGAAAGGCTTCGACCTAACCGTGTTCTTCCAGGGAGCAGCCAATTTCAATGCATTGCTAACCAATGATATGGCACATCCCTTGTATAACGGCTCGAACACCCCCACAGCCTTCCTAGACCGTTGGCATCATGAAGACCTCTACGACACGTCTTCGCCATGGATACCGGGCAAATATCCCTCAACATACGCTAGCGGAAAACAAAACAACCGTTATGTATCGTCGTTCTGGTTGCAAAACGCTAGCTACCTTCGTTTGAAAGAATTTCAATTGGGTTACACCCTTCCAAAGAGCCTGATACAGCACATCGGACTAGAGAATGTTCGCGTTTTCGTTTCCGGTTTCAACCTTTTCACCTTCACAGGTATGGATTTGCTCGACCCCGAGGCTGCTGGTGGCCCTGGCAGATACTATCCACAACAGAAGGTTATCTCGCTTGGATTTAATGTTAAGTTATAATCTCAAACCTCATTAAATAGCTTAAAAATGAAAAATCTGAAATCATATATCTGCTTATTGTGCACCGCTGCGCTCGTTTTTTCGTGTAACGACATCTTGGAAACGTCGTCGACGAAAATTCTAACCAACGAGAAGGTGTGGTCTAGCAAAGATGCTATAGATGCCTATCTAGGACAACTATACGACGAAATGCAGGTTGAAGACTTTGAATATCAACCAGGTACCGACGGACAATACCTCTCTACGCTTACCGATGAGGCCGTGAGAGCCTACACATGGGGTAGTGCCAACCAGCAATTGATACCCGAAGGTATATACGGCTGGTGGGGTTATGTACAGATAAGAAACATCAACCTGTTTTTAGAAAGTATTGGAACGGCTTCGATGCTAACCGAAAGCCAGCGCAAAATGTATGAAGCCGAGGCACGTTTCTGTCGCGCATTTGGCTATTTTGCCATGGTTAAGCGCTATGGTGGTGTGCCTTTGGTGACGAAGGTGCAAAGACTGGAAGGCGTAGATGTCGAAACATTGCGACTGCCTAGAAATAAAGAGTACGAAATTTACGACTTTATCAAGGCCGAATGCCAGGCTATCGAAAGCCTTCTTCCCGAAAAACGCGCAGACAATGAGCAATATCGCGCTACGCGCTATGCTGTGAATGCACTGGAATGTAGAGCCATGCTCTATGCAGGCACCGAAGCAAAATATGGTAATGTGCAGCTTGATGGACTGGTGGGAATACCCGCCGACAAAGCCGAAGGCTATTTTAAAGATGCCAAAGCCGCAGCAAAGAAGATTATCGACTCGGGCAAATTTGCACTCTATAGCGCAAAAAGCGATAAGGCAGAAAACTTTCAATACCTCTTCCTTGATGAGACTTCGGCCAACACCGAGCAAATATTTACCAAGGCTTTCGATGCTAGCGATAAAGGTAACTCGTTTGATTACTTTAATGCGCCCCAAAGCTTTAAGCTTGATTATGGCTGTGTGACCAATCCCACAGCCGACTTCGTGGCCGACTTTGAGTATGTTGATGGCTCGGACGGTGCATTGAAAGTGAAGGATGGTAGCGGTAATCCCATTAAGTATAACGACCCAACCGACTTGTTTAAGGATAAAGACCCCCGCATGTTGGGTTCTATTCTCTACCCCTTCTGCCCATGGCAAGGAGGTAAGGTAGAGGTTCGTAAGGGTATTGTTAAACCTGATGGAACTGTTGTTACCGCTAGTTCGCTGGGCGACAAATATGAAGGAACCAACGTAACCATCGCAGCAAAGGATGGTACACTCACCTCAACCGACGTAACAAAGACAGGTTTCTACATCAAAAAGTTTATGACACCAAACAAAGTTGTGGACTGGGGTAAAGGCGAAGCCAACTGGATGGTGTTCCGTTATGGTGAAGTTTTGCTTAACTTTGCTGAAGCTTGCGTGGAACTAGGAGACAACGCCGAGGCTCTTGCAGCTGTGAACCAGCTACGCAATCGCGCAGGTATCGCTCCTCGCACAAGCATCAACCGCGACCAAGTGCGCCACGAACGCCGAGTGGAATTGGCCTTTGAAAACCATCGCTGGTGGGACATCAGACGTTGGCACATAGCCGACCAACTGCTCAATGCAACGCAGTTCAAAGCCCTTAACCCCTATTTGGTTTGGGAAGATGGTAAAAAAGTGGAGCAAATGAAGTATATCTTCAAGATTGAAGACGCACCAAAAAACACGCGAACCTTCTTGCCTAAGCTCTATTACGAGCGTATTCCGGCAGAGGCCATATCAACAAACCCGAACATCACACAAAATCCTGGTTACTAAAATAGCATGCAAATGAAAAAGATATTATTGTCTCTTACTGCCTGCCTGGCTCTCTTGGCTGGCTGTAGCATCGATAACTACGATGAGCCTGATGCAGCAATATCGGGCGGAATATACGATAGTCAAACACAAGAGCTAATCCCCGCACAGGCGCCCAACGGCGCACGAGTGCAGATTGTGCAAGACGGTTATCAACAACCAACCAACTTTTGGTGCAAACCCGATGGCACATTCCAAAACACACGTCTGTTTGCTGGTAAGTATAAACTGACGGTGCAAGGTCCGTTTGTGGCATCAACGATTACCGAACAGGCTGTTAACATCCCTGCATCAGATGTGAAGGTGATGGTTGAACCTTACTTGCGCATTAAGGCAACGGCCACACTCACGGGTAATAACATTGAGGTGACCTACACCGTAAACCAAAATAGCAAGTCTGAGGGTACGGTTAGCGAAGTGAAAATATTGTGTGGCAACACCATCGGACTTAGTTCTACCACGGCTAAGAAACAGGTTACTGTTAGTACCACCAACCAACCGTTGGGAACGCAGCATCAAGTGACGATTGAAAACGTAGATACAAAAAATGCGATCTATGTGCGCGTGGCCGCTAAAACGTCGGAAACGCCATACTATAATTACTCAACACTGTTGAAGCTGAAATAAAACACTAGACTTTAAAAAGTGAATAGCATCCCGGTTGAGGACTTTAATTTCTCGACCGGGATATCTTTTACCCCAGATGCTGGAAGCGAACTCGCCAACTTGTCTTTCAGAGCTGAATGAATTTGGTAGTGTCAAACCCAATCAACACCCTAGTTGGGTTGGGCGGTATGGTACGCTTCCACGAGGACGTTATGTGTTATATATCAATGCGAATGGGAAACGCTACGCAGAGAAATTTAAACACTAATGGTCTGTAAATTCTAAAAGTTCACAAACGTCAAGTGAGTAAGGACTATGTCCTGTTTAGAATAGGGGAGTAGGCAAAGTTGTTTTTATTAAACAGCATTAAATTGAGAACCATTTCTGGCTTATAGCACCTATTCAGTGCCTGCATCACCATTTAATCCGTCTAGCTTTTAAATTCGCCACTAAACAGATGGCGATACGAGAAAATAAACGTATCTTTGTAGCAATAGAACATTTAGCAAACATCTACTTAGCCACTGCAGCAAGAGGACAAGTAGCTTCATCGCATTTTACAAAGCATAAAAGAAATAATGAAAAAGAAACTTTTACTGTTATTACTTCTAGTGGCAAACACAGCCTTATCCGCATTCGCCATTAACAAAAAACCGTTCACCATTCCAGAGGTTAAGCAATGGAAAGGGGCTGAGGGCGAACTGGCTCTCTCGGGGCGCATCGTGTGCAATGGTGCTGAAGAAAGACAAGTTGCGCAACAATTGGCCGACGACTATCGTCTGATGTTCGGCACTACGCTTTCTGTAAGCCAAGGAAAAGCCAAGAAAGGCGACATCGTTTTATCGCTTAAAGGGGCTAAAACGCTAGGCGAAGAGGGCTACACCATGGACATAACGGGGCAGGTTAATATTGCTGCTGCCAATCGCAAGGGACTTTATTGGGGTACGAGAACGCTGCTGCAACTGGCCGAACAGAACGAAAAACATGCGCTACCATGTGGATTTATCAGTGACATGCCCGACTATCCGTTCCGCGGTTTTATGCTTGATTGCGGTCGAAAGTTCTTCTCGATGGATATGCTTCGCCAGTATGTGCGCATGATGGCTTATTATAAGATGAATGTGTTCCATATCCATCTCAACGATAATGCTTTCCATTGGTTCTATAATGGCGACTGGAGTCGCACACCTGCTGCTTTCCGTATGGAGAGTAATTGGTTCCCTGGACTCACGGCTCGCGACGGTCATTACACCAAAAAAGACTTTATTGCCCTGCAAGAGCTGGCCGACAGCGTGGGCGTAGAGATACTTCCCGAAATTGATGTGCCTGCACACTGCTTGGCTTTGACACGTTTTCGCCCCGACTTGGTGAGCAAGGATTATCCGCCCGACCATCTTGACTTGCTCAATCCTAACACCATTACCTTCTGCGACTCGGTGTTTACCGAATATCTAGAAGGCAAAAACCCCGTGTTCCGCGGTAAATACGTGCATGTGGGAACAGACGAATACTCGAACAAAGACCAAAATGTGGTGGAGAAGTTCCGTGCTTTTACCGACCATTATATCCGTTTGGTGGAGAAATACAACCGTAAGGCGGTGGTGTGGGGTCAACAAACGCACGCCAAAGGCACAACACCTATCAAGGTGAAAGATGTGTTGATGTTCTCGTGGTCTAACGATTACTCCAAGCCCGACGAGATGATGAAGTTGGGATATAACCTTGTGAGCATCCCCGATGGTCAGGTTTACATCGTGCCGAAGGCTGGCTATTACTACGATTACCTCAACACGAAGAAGCTTTACGACGAGTGGACACCCGCCAACATCAACGGAATGAAGTTTCCCGAACGCCATAAACAAATAAAGGGAGGCGCGTTTGCTGTGTGGAACGACATCGTGGGCAATGGCATCAGCGACAAGGATGTGCATTATCGCGTGCTGCCCGCGCTGCAAACAATGGCCACCAAGATGTGGACAGGCGCCAAACCTAGCTTTAATTATGAAGAGTTTTTGGGTAAATTGCAGACTTTGAGCGAAGCTCCTGGTTTGAACTACGCTGGTTATTATCCTGCTGGAGTGGTGCTGGAAGAGGCAACCGTTGCCCCCAATGCCGTGCAAAACATACCCCAAATAGGCTGGAACTATCGTGTTAGTTTCGACATCGAGGCGCAACAAGAAGAAAAGGGCACGGTGTTGTTCTCGTTTGGCGACACGCATTTTTACCTCTCCGACCCCATTGCAGGCAAGATTGGTTTCTCACGCGACGGCTATCTCAACACGTTCGACTACCAGTTGTTCCCTGGCGAAAAGGTTCGCATGGCCGTTGTTGGCGACAAAGAAAAGACGTCTCTTTACATCAACAGCCGCCTTGTAAGCGATTTGCCCGTGCGAAAGATGAACTTTGGCAAGCGCGGCGATATGTATTACATCAGCACACTGGTGTTCCCGTTGCAGCAAGCAGGCGCGTTTAAGAGTAAGATAACCAACTTAAAGGCAGAAAGTTTGGAGTAAACGGTCTTTCCACCTCCTTTCTTTTCAAGTAAGGATGGGGTATAACATGCCTCTAAAGCAATGTATAAGAAAAGCGCAGTCTTAGGGTTAAGACTGCGCTTTTGTTATCTGTATTGCAACATGTCAGCTGTAACTGCATTTCCAGATAGCTATATCACTTCAACGGCTATTCGTTGTTACTCTCAACCCGCATCAAGCCACGCGAGAAGGGTGAATGGTGGTATGCCATAGCCTAACAAAATGCACTTAGGGTGTCCTCCTTTCAAATTCCCACATCATACCTTTTCTAATACAAATGCAGCCTATATATAATAAGGTGTATAATGTGTGTGGACAGACAACGTAAATGATTCACTACAAACTAACAGCATTCTGCCAACGCACACCCCACCCCTTAATGCCAATACACCAGCTTGCGTTTAGACCACAACACCTTACTGCGCTCTGTTATGAAATAGTGCTTGGTCCAATTGCCATGCTTATCGAAGTTGCAATACCGCTCATGCACCTTGTTGTGTTTGCTTTCCGACCACAGAGGTACACACGAAAAACAGTCGTTTGGGTCGCTAGATTCGCGTATATAATCCGTCAATTGCCCCTTATCGTTATACCTAAACTGGTGATATGTTGTGTTACCATCCGGATATATACTCTTCATCATTGTCTTTCGGCCTTGTGCATCGTAGGTGTAAACAAACCTCTTATCCACCTTTCCCGTTGAAAGGTATCGGGTATAAGCCATTAGCTGGGGGCCATTGTAGACGAAACTATCCTCTACAGCCATGAACCAAACAGACTTGCCTGAACCCATTAAACGCCTTTCCTGCCTACGACACCGCCCCTGCTCATCGTAAAAGTACTTATCAATACAACGAACAGGGCTGCCTTTCTTCTGCCCCGATAGTGTTCTCACCTCTAGAAGCGAGTCGGTTATGGTGTAGTCATACGTCTCCTCCGACCGTTTACGCCCCCTTTTAAAATATTCAACGAGCCGTAAATATCCTTGTTCGTCGTAATGGCTCACTGTTTTCCACCCGCGTAACGATTTTTCCGTTATTTGCTTTATGCCACGTGTACTAATCTCTTTGGTATAGTATTCGTCAATGTCTTGGGCATAACCCAAGGCGGTTTTGCCCATTAAAAGCAACAATATAAAAGCTATTTTCTTCATCGCAATAAAGGTTTTAATACTATCTTAAGAATATCAGACTTGTCGGACTTGTCGGACTAGTCAACCTAACCTAGTCCTAATTTTTGCCCCTTCCTAATCTCCTCCATGATGTTAGCCGGTGGGCGTTGCGCCTGCAATTCGCGTTTCATAAACTCGAAATAAGGGGCGGCATGCTCAAAAAACTGGTAATAACCCTTGCAAAGATAGTTAAGGCCAGGTTGGTTATAGCGGTCGCGAACAAAACGATTTTTGGGACATTCGCCATGACAAGCAAAGCGGAAACGGCACTCCTTACACTGCTGGGGCAAAAGCGCGTTCTTCAATTTGGCAAACTCCTGCTGTCGTGGCGAGTGCATCATCTCGTAGATGGTCTTGTCTTTCAGATTGCCAAGCTTATACTCTGGATACACAAAATGGTCGCAAGCATACACGTCGCCGTTAAATTCCATCACGCCCGCATGCCCACATTCGGCCGCCATGGTGCACACACCAGGAGCCACACCCACCCAGTTGGCCAGCGTGGCATCGAATAGTTGCACGTAATATTCGCCCACATCATTGCGCACCCACTCGTCGAAGATGGTGCAAAGAAAGTTGCCCCACTGTTCGGGTGTTACCGAAAAGTCGGCCAACTGGCCACCTTCGTACATGCCTGGTGCAAGTTTCAGTCCGTCGTTGCGCGTTACAATACGTTCTACAATGGGCGTAAACTGAATGTAACGGCACTTTATCTCCTTAAAGAAATGGTAAAAATCCAGTGGATAATCGGCATTAAAATCGTTCACCACGGCCAGTGCGTTCCATTCCACACCATGCTTATTAAGTAGCCTTATGCCCTGCATCACCTTGTGAAACGAAGGTTTGCCCGATGCCGTTTTGCGATATTCGTCGTGAAACTCTTGCGGTCCGTCGATAGAAACACCCACTAGAAAGTTGTTCTCCTTAAAGAATTGGCACCACTCATCGTTAAGCAACGTGCCATTAGTTTGTATGCAATTATCCACCTGTCGGCCGCGAGCGTAGGTGCGTTGCAACTGCAATGCACGCTTATAAAAAGATATTGGGCGCATCAACGTTTCGCCACCATGCCATGTAAAGAGCACTTCGGGCGTGGTTTGCGCCTCGATGTACTCGCGGATGAACTTCTCCAACATCTGGTCGGAGATGATATGATTGGGGCAATTAGTGTATAATTGTTGTTTCTCGAGATAATAACAATACTCGCAACGAAGGTTGCAAAGCGAACCTGCCGGCTTCAGCATGATGTACATGGGGCGGCCGAACGGATTGATTGTTGCCATAGCTAACTTGTGGAATTGAGGATTTAGCGCGATTCGATGAAGCCTTTTATAATGCGTTTACACATTGCAGACTAACAGAACATGCCTTCAAAGGTAAGTAAAATATTTCTGAAATAGGTAAAACGCATAGTCGATGTGGCCTCATTGCCCCAAATAACAACCAACTTTATGGAAGAAAACACAACCAAAACAGCGATTTCAACGCAGATGGCCATGCGAATAACCTATAAACGATGATTGTAGTTCACTCCACTCTCCTCTATCCACCTCACATTGTAGGCCCTTTAGTGTTTCAGCGATAGCAACAATGTGAAGTGGGGCGATGAATACAAGGTATCAAACAACAAGTAACGCATTGTGCATTAAATCTTTCAACTTGTAATCTGTGGAAGATACAAAACCGAAAAGTTGTAACCTGCTAACACATTAACACGTCAACAAGCCAAAATAGCTTAGTTCGCTACGTTGGTGGATAGTGTGAAGGAACACTAATAAAATGTTAAATCTTTAGGGATGGGCGCAGAATAGCCCCCAAAAAGTTTCGTTGTTCTGTCAATTTTGTTGTACTTTTGCCATCGAACACCGGAAGGCGCAACAGCAGATGCCGTGAACCAAGCAGCCAACCGAGCACAAAGCGCATCGCAGGTGCGCACTAACCCAACGGCAAAAGCCGAAAGAATACAAACCTAAGTCACCTAAATTGCTACACTACCACAGATGATATACATTGAATTGCCTATCAACCACACACGACAAATCACGTTTTACCTGGCCATGGAGGAATTTGTGGCTCGAAAACTCGACCTTGACGAATGCTTTTTTATGTGGCAGGTGGAACCTACGGTGTTGTTTGGGAGAAACCAACTCATAGAAAACGAGGTGAACCTAGACTACTGTAGAAAGCATAACATTCAAGCATTCAGGCGTAAAAGCGGAGGCGGATGTGTCTATGCTGATATGAGTAACGTGATGTTTTCCTACATAACGAAAGACGATAACGTGAGTCTCACCTTCTGTCGTTACCTCACAATGGTGACAAATACGTTGAGAAAACTGGGTGTTGAGGCCGAAGCAAGTGGGCGAAACGATATCCTGATTCACGGAAAAAAGGTCTCGGGCACGGCTTTCTATCACGTTCCAGGACGAAGTATCGTGCATGGAACAATGCTCTACGACACCAATATGCAGCACATGGTGGGCAGTATCACACCCACAAACGCTAAATTGGTGAGCAAAGGCGTGCAAAGCGTGAGGCAACATATAGCCTTACTCAAAGACCACACCAATATCACGTTGCCTCAATTCAAGAACTTTGTGCGCCAAGAACTTTGTAACCAAACGCACAAACTAAGCCTAGACGATGTGCTGGCCATTGAAGAGATAGAAAAAGAATATCTAACACCCGAATTTATCTACGGAAACAATCCACGATATACCTCGATTAAGAAAAAAAGAATTGAGAATGTGGGAGAGTTTGAGGTGAGAATTGAGATGAAAAATAATATCGTGAAGCAGGTGAACATCATGGGCGACTTCTTTTTAACGGGCGACATCGACAACCGATTGTTGGCCAAACTCAAGAACATCCCCTACACCGAAGAGGCCATTAGGCAAGCTTTACCCGATAGGGTAGACGATATCATCATGAACCTGAGCAAGGAAGACTTTATCAAACTTATCATATAAACGTCCTAAACAACATGGAATATAAGAAGACTTGCCTACACGACAGGCACGTTGCACTAGGTGCACTGATGCAACCTTTTGCGGGCTACGATATGCCCATACAGTATTCGTCTATTACCGACGAACATAACGCAGTGCGCAACCATTGCGGCGTGTTTGATGTGTCGCACATGGGCGAAGTTTATATCACGGGAAACGATGCCGAAAAATACGTAAACCACATCTTTACCAACGACATCGCTGGCGCTCCTGATGGAAAAGTGTTCTACGGAATGATGCTTTATCCCAATGGGGGAACGGTAGACGACTTGTTGGTTTATAAGCTTGGCGAAAACGAATTCTTCCTCGTTATCAATGCCGCAAACATCGATAAGGACGTGGATTGGATGAGACAGAATGCCGAAGGCTATGATGTGGCCATAGACCACTGCTCGGATTACTACGCACAATTGGCTGTTCAGGGTCCTGAAGCCGAACAAGTGATGGAAGAAGTGCTGGGATTGGCTTGCAAAGAACTAGAGTTTTATACCGCTAAGACCATTGCACAAGAGGGGCGCAATATCGTTGTGAGCCGCACTGGATACACCGGAGAAGACGGTTTTGAAATTTATGGGCCACACGAATTTATCGTCGAACAGTGGGATAAGCTGATGGCAAGCAAACGCTGCGTGCCTTGCGGTCTGGGTTGTCGCGACACCCTGCGCTTCGAAGTGGGCTTGCCACTCTACGGCGACGAACTTAGCAACGATATTTCGCCTGTAATGGCTGGCTTTAGCATGTTCTGTAAACTCGATAAAGAAGAGTTTATCGGCAAAGAGGCTGTGGCAAAACAAAAGGCCGACGGCGTAGAAAAGAAAGTGGTGGGCATTGAACTGAAAGATAAAGCCATACCTAGACACGGCTACGACGTGGTGAAAGACGGCGTTAAAGTGGGCGAAGTAACCACTGGATACCACTGCATCTCGGTAGACAAGAGCGTGTGTATGGCTCTCGTTGATAGCCAATACGCTAAGCTGGGCAACGAACTCGAAATACAAATTCGAAAGAAAACGTTCCCTGGAACTGTGGTGAAGAAACGCTTTTACGATAAGCATTATAAGAAGTAAATCATCAAGTTGATGGGTTGATAAGGCCTCACCCCCAACCCCTCTCCAAGGGGAGAGGGGAGTGGTATGTCTTATTAGTTGACAAGTTAACCTGTTAACGAGTTAACCAGTTGACGAGTTGGCGAGCTGACGAGTTGACAAGTTGGGCAGTTGACGAGTTGACCAGTTTACGAGTTGACCAGTTTACAAGTTGACTGGTTTACCAGTTAACGAATTGACAAGGATTTCCGTCCGCTCTGCAATTAAGCATTTGGCTTAACTCCTTAAACTCCTTTATCATCCCCCTCAACTCCTTTCCAAAAACTCAATAACTAAAAAACTTAAAATACAACACTATGGCAAAATTTATTGAAGGACTCTATTATAGCGAGTCGCACGAATATGTACGTGTAGAGGGAGAATTTGCATACATTGGCATCACCGACTATGCGCAAAACGCATTGGGAAATGTGGTATATGTTGACCTTCCCGAAGTGGACGACGAGATTGAAGCTGGCGAAGATTTCGGCGCAGTAGAAAGCGTTAAGGCTGCTAGCGACCTCACTTCGCCTGTTAGCGGTGTGGTGGTAGAAACCAATGAGGCGCTCGAAGACGAACCCGAACTGATTAATAAGGACGCATTTGCAAACTGGATTATGAAGGTGAAACTGGCCGACACAACCGAATTGGACAATCTGATGGACGCCAAAGCTTACGAGGCGTTCTGCAACAAGTAAGCCCCCAATAATCCTAACGCTATGCAATATAAGTTTTTTCCGCATACGGAAGAAGATATCAAGCTGATGCTTGATAAAATTGGTGTGCCTTCGCTAGATGCACTCTTTGCTGAGGTACCCGAAGAAATACGCTTCCGACGCGACTACGACCTGCCCAGTGCAAAGAGCGAAATAGAAATAAGAAATCTCTTTGGTAACTTGGGTAAACAAAACAAGCAGCTAACGGTGTTTGCTGGTGGCGGTGTGTACGACCATTACACGCCGTCTATCGTGCCATACCTCGTTTCGCGCTCCGAGTTTCTCACTAGCTACACGCCTTATCAGGCCGAAATATCGCAAGGCACACTGCATTACATCTTCGAATTTCAAAGCATGATGGCCGAACTTACTGGCCTTCCCATTGCCAATGCGTCGATGTACGATGGTAGCACTGCCACTGCCGAAGCGGCTATTATGGCTGTTGCATCGGGCAAAAAAGCCAATAAGGTGTTGGTTTCCGAAACCGTCGACGACAAAATTTTGGCCGTAATACGCACCTATACCCATTTTCAAGGCGTGCAAATTGAGGTGGTTCCTGCCGAAGACGGCATCACATCGCGCACCGCCATGCAAGAAAAATTGCAACAAGGGGGCGTGGCTGGCATGATTGTGCAGCAACCTAATAAGTACGGCATCATTGAAAACTATGATGGCTTTGCTGATGACTGCCACCAACAAAAGGCGCTCTTCGTTATGAACAGTGTTGCGGCCGACCTCGCTTTGCTTAAATCGCCGGGCGAATTGGGGGCCGATATAGCTGTGGGAGATGGCCAGTCGCTGGGCTTGCCCATGCAATTCGGCGGTCCTTCGGTGGGCTATCTATGCTGTACCGAGAAGCTTATGCGCAAAATGCCAGGACGAATTGTGGGCCAAACACGAGACAACCGCGGACAACGCGTCTTCGTTCTCACCTTGCAAGCACGCGAACAGCACATCCGCCGCGAAAAAGCTACGTCGAATATCTGTTCTAACCAAAGCTTGATGGCATTGTGGGCAACCATCTATCTCAGCGTGATGGGTAAAGAGGGTGTGAAAGAAGCCGCGCAAAGGTCGGTGGATGGTGCACACTATCTATACGACAAACTCATCCAATCGGGTAAGTTTAAACCTGCATTCAGTCAGCCTTTCTTCAACGAATTCTGCGTAAAATATGTTGGCGGAGACCTCGACCAACTGCAACAACGTTTGCTCGACAACGGCATTTTGGGCGGAATTAAGATGGCCGATGATATGCTGATGCTGGCCGTAACAGAGAAAAGAACCAAAGAAGAGGTTGACCTTCTGGTAAGTTTAGTAACCCAATAAACCCGAAAACAAGATGAATAACAAACTATATGGCAAACTGATATTCGAGCTTTCGCGACCTGGATGCCGCGGCTTTCACTTGCCAGACAACCCTTTCGGGAACTATCCTATAACTAATGAACTGAAAAGGGCCAACGATGCGCAACTGCCCGAATGCGACGAAGTAACCGTTGTGAGACATTACACCAACCACAGTGGCAACAACTTCGGCGTAGACAACGGCTTCTATCCCTTGGGTAGCTGCACAATGAAGTATAATCCCGTTATCAACGAAGAGGTTGCGGGTATGCCAGCCTTCGCTGGTTTGCACCCTGCACAGCCTGCCGACACCTGCCAAGGCGCGTTGGCCGCACTGTATCAACTGCAAAGGGCACTCTCCGAAATATCGGGTTTGCACGAGTTTACCCTCAATCCCTTTGCTGGCGCACAGGGTGAGTTCACGGGTTTGATGGTTATACGCGCCTATCATCAGGCAAACAACGATACGAAACGCATCAAAGTGATTGTTCCCGACTCGGCTCATGGTACCAATCCTGCTTCGGCCGCCGTGTGCGGACTGGATGTTGTGGAGGTGAAAAGCACCCCCGAGGGCACTGTCGACACCGAACATCTGAAACAATTGCTGGGCGACGACGTGGCTGCCATGATGATGACCAACCCCAATACCTTGGGATTGTTCGAGAAAGACATACCCGCCATTACCAAAATGGTACACGATTGTGGCGGACTGATGTACTACGATGGGGCTAACCTTAACCCCTTGCTGGGCGAATGCCGCCCTGGCGACATGGGTTTCGACGTGATGCACATCAATCTACACAAAACTTTCTCAACGCCTCACGGCGGTGGCGGTCCTGGTGCAGGCCCTGTTGGCGTGCGTAAAGGCTTGGAACAATTCCTGCCCTCGCCACATGTGGTGCGCAATGGCGAACGCTACGAGATTGTAGAAAATGCTTTTGGCTTTGCACCCGATGCGCCAACGATGAATGTGGGCACCTTCTTCGGCAACTTTGCCGTGCTGATGCGTGCCCTAACTTACATCCTAACGCTGGGTAAAGAAAATCTTAAGAATGTGGGAAAACTGGCTACCTTGAACGCCAACTACATCAAAGAGTCGCTCAAAGATGTGTACGACCTGCCCATCGATGTACTCTGCAAACACGAATTTGTGTTTGATGGTCTTAAAAACAAAGATACTGGCATACGCACAATGGACGTGGCTAAGGCTCTGTTAGACTTTGGCTATCATGCCCCAACCATCTATTTCCCCTTGCTTTTCCACGAGGCAATGATGATAGAACCCACAGAAACCGAAAGCAAAACCACTATCGACAGCTTTATTGAGGTGATGAGGCTCATTGCTAAATATGCAGAAACCGACCCACAACGTCTCAAAGATGCTCCTTTGAACACGCCTATCGGGCGCGTTGACGATGTGCTGGCTGCCAAACAACCTATAACCACCTATAAACAAAGCCTAGATGAACAAGTTTGATATCTTGATTATCGGTAGTGGACCAGGTGGCTATCGCACTGCCGAACATGCAGCACGCAAGGGCCTAACTGTGGCTGTGTTTGAGAAAGACCAGCCGGGAGGTACTTGTCTTAACAGCGGATGCATCCCTACTAAGACGCTTTGCAAACATGCTGAAGTGGCCGACACCGTGAGAGAGGCTGCTCAATATGGCGTAAAACTTGAAAATGCTGCCTTTGATATTGATATGCAGGCTGTTGTTGCTCGTAAAGAGGAAGTTACCGAGAAGTTGCGCCAAGGCATTGAGCAGCTCATGGCTATGCCTGGTATCACCTTTGTAAGGGGCGAAGCTCGCTTTACTGCCAACAAAACGGTGGTGTGCAACGGCGAAGAATACACGGCCGATAATATTATTATCGCTTCTGGCTCGTCGGCTAAGGTGCTGCCGGTTGAGGGCGCGCAACTCAAGGGCGTGATAACTTCTACCGAACTGCTCTGCCTTGACCATGTTCCACACAGTCTGTGCATCATTGGTGCGGGTGTTATTGGTATGGAATTTGCCAGCATCTATCGCAGTTTTGGTTGCGAAGTAACGGTGGTTGAATTTCTTAAAGAATGCCTTCCTGCCCTTGATAGCGACATTGCTAAACGTCTTCGCAAGCAGTTAGAACAGCGCGGTGTGCAGTTTGCGCTGCAATCGGGCGTAACCAAGATTGAACAACTGGAGGGCAACGTCCTGCGCGTGCACTATCAAAAGAAAGGCAAAGACGCCTTTGCCGATGCCGAACTGGTGCTCATGGCCACGGGACGTGCGGCAAATGTAGGCTCGCTGGGCTTAGAAAACACCGAAATTGCCAACACTAAGGCTGGCATAACCGTTGACGAGAACATGCAAACAAATGTTCCTGGCGTGTATGCCATTGGCGATGTGAACGGTAAACAGATGTTGGCGCATGCAGCTACGTTCCAAGGTTTCAGGGCTGTTAACCACATTGTGGGACATGCCGACCGCATTTTGTTCAACATTGTGCCTGCGGCCATCTTCACGCATCCCGAAGTGGGCAGCGTGGGATTGAGCGAAGACCAATGCAAGGAGCAGGGCATTGCTTACAAATGCCGCAAGGGATATTATCGCTCTAATGGTAAAGCCCATGCAGGCAACGCCACCGAAGGCATGATTAAGTTGATGACCGACGAGAACGACCGCATCCTGGGTTGTCATCTCTATGGCGAGAACGCTGCGTTTATCGCACAAGAGGTGGCTGTACTGATGAACTTTGGCGCAACACTTTCACAGTTGGGCGAAATTGTTCACACGCATCCCACACTTAGCGAGATATTACAAGACATGGCTTTTATGCCTTAATAGTGATGGCGAACCATTGTGTTCGCATCACCATACCTTTTCTATCAAAGGCGGATTTTATAACTTGCACTTGTTGCAGGCTTATAAAGTCCGCCTTTTTTATGTCTGCTGAAATCTGCTGCGATGTTTGCGGGGGCAACTTAACTTTCTACGACAAGAGAAATCTACTGGTTATAAACCACCAAATCAACGAAAGACGAACTGTGGGCGATGAAAAGCACTATAAATCGGTGTAAACAGTCTAACCTCTGAGGGGCGTACAACTTGGCTTATTCGCTCGTTTGGGTACAGCTATTGTATGGTTAACGCTATGAAGTGTAAAATATTTGTACTGAATTTTAACATTGTGAGTGCCTTCGTTGCAAAAAATCTGGGCGATGGGCGAATAAATGCGCGTATTTCTTAAGTCTGTAAAAGGCTGATTTACCGATGTTTATATTATAAACAGTATAAATACTCTTTAATTTCCGAATAACAGGAAGTGCTGTGCATAAATAAACGCACATCAAACTGCTTTGAATTATATTTTGTTGAAATTTAGATAACACGCTGTAAGTCAGTAGTTTTATTCGATTAACAACGCGCTAGGTATGTCTTTTCCTGCTTTAAAAATTGCGTTTTGCAGCATTTTACCTCGCGTTTCGCAGCAAATAGCACTGCGTTTAGCACCACTTAGCACTGCGTTTTGCTGCATATTGCGAGATGTTTTGCTGCATTTTATCGACAGTTTCGCACATTTAAGTTCTCGTTTTTGCATCGTTGAAAACACCAATCCGCCGAAGAATTTCAATAAATAGAGAAGCAAACTCATAGTATTTTGCAAAATAAGGCTCGAAATATGCCCTTGTACGAACCCTGAAATTTCTCTTTTTAGTGTGTTTTATATCGGTTTTTGCCGTTTGCTCGTCTAAAAGGAGTGGTTGTGGAATGTGTGTTTTGTAAAGAATAATTACTTGATAAGCAAATAGAGGTTGTGTATAGTGCATTGTCAATAAGTCCACACCATGTTTCCAGAATTCTTGTTTTAGAGTTGTTTCCTACCATGTTTTATTTTCTTGTCGGCATCTTGTGTGTCTTTACAACTTTGTGTAGCCCGCTATACCTGCGTTACAAACACAGGCAATCTGCTCGACAATAATACACAATGCAAGAACGATCAAGGTAGGAAGTGTCTTTTTCATAATTCCATGGATTTAAACACCTCACAAAAAGCAGCAAAGATAATATTATATTCCACGTAAGCAAATAACATGATAAACAGATCGCAGGTAAGGGACTGAATCGTAAAAATCCCTTTCAAAGGCTTTTGAAAGACGGAATACAAACTATTATCAAGTAGAAAACGAACATCAAAAGAACGATATAGAGCTTATAAAACATACCGCAAGTTCAACATAGAACTGCAATTCTGAGTGTAGGTTTAGCTTAATAATCTATACCAGAAAACACCGAGGGGTTTGGGGGCGAGCAGCCCCCATGAGTGGAAAATCAACAAGCAATGCTTAAAAATAAAAAAGGGAGACCTCCGTCTCCCAAAGATTAATTAATTTTGCATTGCAATGTACAAACAATTAACCTCGGAGCAAAGGTACACAATTTCTGTACTACTCCAAAACAGAACGAAACAAAAAGAGATTGCCAAAGCGATAAATGCAAGTAGAGTGTCTCGTGAGATAAGACGTAATAGTGGAGTCAGAGGACGCTATAATTGGGAAACAGCCCAAACAAATGCAGTACAAACAAAGCGTAAAAAGCCAGGCAATCATTCAATCAACAAGGATGTCCTGGAAGAGGCAAAGCGCCTTCTTGTTACCGAGCAATGGTCTCCTGAACAAATATCTGGTGTGTTGGCCAAGAACGGCAAGCATATTAGTCATGAAACCATATACCGTATGATACGTAAGGACAAGGCTGAAGGTGGAACACTATACAAACACTGTCGTCACAAGCTAAAGCATCGCGCCAGGCTTGTTGGTGGCAGACGCATATCCATACCCAATAGAACAAGCATCAGTGAGAGACCTACTGAAGTTGACGGAAAGCGCTTTGGCGACTTCGAGATGTACACGATTGTTGGAAAAGGAAATCATGGGGTCATTGTGACACAGATTGAGCGCAGCACAAACATGCTATTTATGAGAAAACTCAAAAAGGGGAAGAATGCCAAAGAGCTGGCACGCACTGTAATACATTTGCTGTCTCCATTCAAAGAGCATATCAAGTCTATTACAACGGACAACGGTACTGAATTTGCTTGCCACGAAATGATAGGCAAAAGCCTTGGTGTCAACATCTATTTTACCGATCCATACGCTTCATGGCAGAAGGGCGCTATAGAAAATACTAACGGACTGATTAGACAATACGTGTCAAAAACAGAAACATTTGAACATGTCAGCCATCAACAAATTACAAAGTATACAAAGAAAAATAACATGAGACCAAAAAAGAAATTAGAATTTAAAACACCACAGAAGTGCTTTTACGAACAAATTAAGTAAATTTGCACTTGCTTGTTGAATTCACGTAATAATTGCATTATATATATTATATAAAGTATCCAAATATGGAAAAAAAATGTTTTATTTCAATAGCAGCTTTTATTATGCTGTCTTGCATGGCCTCTTCGCCTCAACAGAGTCTGCAGTCCCGATTATTTGGTACTTGGGCGGCATGTGGTGATGAGGTTGCTGTGTTCCAAATCGATAAGGATAGTTTGTATTATATTGATGAAGATCCTATTGTGGCGATATCTTATCAGTTTGCAGGCGATAGTATGTCCCTAGACTATTGGGGGAACACTATCGTACAACACATTTCATTTCGCAAGGATACGCTCGTTATGAAAAATAAGTTGGGCGAGGTTAATTGTTTTGTACCCGTTAAATGAGCTATGATTGATTATATACGAGAAGCTCATATATACAATTATTATGCCTTAGCGGAATTTGGAATACATGATAGCGCTTTTCCCCTATCAAGATGGATTTCAAGTAATGCAGACTTGTAGAATTTTAGGTATACCCGTTGGCGGAATTAAAATGTAGCTATAATGATATACAAAAAGTTGCACATATCGTTGATTTTTAGCAACTTATTGAAGTCAAAACCATTAAGTACAAATCCTCGTATGTGCAACTTATACACAAAATT
>NZ_CALKQY010000063.1:0-69130 GCF_937990675.1 Hoylesella shahii
TGAAATTATGTGCATGAGGGGGAAGGACTTACAACTGGGTTTTAGGACTGACCCGTCTTTAGTTGAAGTCTGAAAAAACAAACATCTAAACTACCAAGGTGTTTAAATTCTCCCATATCAGCACTAGACCAAACCTATATTATAAGGTGAAAAAAACAGCAACAATTGTACTTCGAATTGGTACAAAAAAAAATTGATTGTCTCACGACAACCAATCTTTCTTAACCTTAATAATCTAATACCATGAAAAACACGTTACAAAGTTACGATAATTATTTAATTTTGCAAGCGTTTACTGATAAAAGTACTATATATATAACATTAATTAAATGTTTTCCCATTCCATTTAAACTTCCTTTGCAAAACCAATGCTTTCATATTGCTTTTTTCTACTTCACTAACAAACACGGGTGAGAGCGTCACCACAAGTTCATTACTGGATGGTGAAAGTGTGAAAGAAAGTAATTTGGGGTCGAACTGCGCCTGCAATTTATTAAAGTCTTCGAGCGACATATCGCTAGGTTTTTGCAGTTCTACATCTAATTGCATTTCAGGCATAGACAAAGTCTTCCAGTCGGACGTATAAAACGAGATTACGCTCTCGGGTGTTGGTCCCATGAATGTTTGCACCAAGCAGAGCAAGGAGTCACCGTTCGCCGCGGGCAACATCTTCATTTGCAAGGTAGAGACTTTACTTAGGTTAGCCAAAAGAAAATCGTTTGTTAACGTATCTATACGACTTTCTTCGCCCAGCAAGCCTTCAATAACTGCTGTTTTCTTCATTTCCTTTAAATCAAGCAGTTCTTGTCGCACGCTTTTCTCAAGCGAGCCTGCAACCGAAGTGGGCATATTCACCCACATTTTGTGCAACTGTTGTGCCATCATCGTTATGGGCATCAGCGCTAAGCACAGCCCGAATAGCATTCTTTTCATTGTGTTATACATTATTTATTAGGATAAAGTTGTCTTTATTATTCAGACTGTGTAACTCGTATACTTACTTAAAGCCAGCCAAATGTCATTTTTAACAAGGAGAATATAGCCTCTCGCCTACTCGTACACTTCGTCAATATCATATTCAGCACCTCCGCCATCATCTTTCGAACAGGGATCGAAGCCATCGGGTAAGGCAAATGTGGCGCTCTGACTGTAACCCAGACGGTGGTCGGCAAACACTTTCTGCATGAAATAGGCCCAAACAGGCAGAGCCATCGTTGCACCCTGACCCATACTTGTTGAGTCGAAGTGTATATCACGGTCTTCTCCACCAACCCAGCAGCCGCTAACAAGTTCGGGTGTAAAGCCCATAAACCATGCGTCAGCATTGCGGTTGGTAGTTCCTGTCTTACCTCCAATCTCGCCTGTGAAGTTATATTTGAAGCGCAAACGGCGAGCAGTGCCCTCGTTAACTACGGCTTGCAGTTCAACAAGCATTTTATTGGCACTGGTTTCGCTTATCACTTCGTTCATCCTTGGTTGGAACGTGGCAATTACATTTCCTTCGTTGTCTTCTATTTTGGTAACAAACATGGGTGCACACCTAATGCCATGATTGGCAAAAACCGTGTAAGCACTAACCATCTCGCACACACTAGCCTCGCACGGACCTAGAGCCAAGGCCATAGAAGGGTGTATATCGGGGTTGTTAAAACCATAGCTACGAAGCAAGCCCACAAATTGCTGCGGGTTTAGCTTACTCATAAGATAAGCAGATATCCAGTTATTAGACTGTGCCAAGCCCCATTTCAAGGTCACCATTTGGCCATATCTCGCCCTACTTCCGTTTCTTGGCGTCCAACTTTGGCCAGCCACAGTGTAAGTGGTTTGCACATTGGGTGCCTCATCGCATGGAGAGAAACCGTTTTCCATCGCCAGTGAGTAGAGGAATGGCTTGATTGTAGAACCAACTTGCCTGCGTCCCTCGGTAGCCATGTCGTATTGGAAGTGCGTAAAGTCCATACCACCAACATAAGCCTTCACCAATCCGTTCTTCGGATCCATACTTACGAAACCTGTTCGCAAGAACGACTTATAGTAACGAATGCTATCCAGTGGCGTCATTACGGTGTCTACATCGCCATGATAAGTAAACACGGCCATGTCGGTGGGTGTTCTGAAGGCTTTCCTTATCTCTTCTTCAGAGTAGCCCGCTGATTTCATATTGCGATAACGTTCGCTTTGGTTTATCGAGCGGTTCAAGATTGTGCGAACTTGGGCAGCCGTAAGCTGATTTGTAAACGGCGCGTTGGGTTTAGCACGATTTTCTTTGAAGAAAGCGGGTTGCAAGAAGCGGGCCAAATGCCTATAAACAGCATCCTCGGCATACTGTTGCATACGACTGTCTATTGACGTATACACCTTCAATCCGTCAGTATAGATGTTGTAATGTTCGCCATTCTTCTTTGTATTCTTGTTACACCATCCATAAAGCGGGTCGGTAGCCCATGCCACAGAGTCGTAAACATATTGTGCCTTGTTCCATTCGGGATAATTACTCTTTTCTGGGCGCTTGGCCATCAAGTACAGGCGTAAAAACTCCCTAAAGTAAGTAGCTGTGCCGTCTTTATGGTCTGTGCGATGAAAATTCAACACAAGAGGTTCTTCAGCATACATTCTATACTCTCCATCCGAAAGATAACCTGCCTTAACCATCTGCGACAACACCACATTACGACGCTCTTTGCTCCTTTCGGCATAGCGCACAGGGTTAAAGAACGAAGGGTTTTTGCACAATCCTATCAGTGTTGCAGACTCTGTAATGGTCAAGTCCTTAGGTTCTTTATTAAAATAGGTGTTTGCCGCAGTCTTTATTCCCACGGCATTGTGCAAGAAGTCAAAATAATTAAGGTATAGCGCAATAATCTCTTCCTTCGTATAATGGCGTTCTAGCTTCACCGCAATAACCCATTCAATAGGCTTTTGCAACAGTCGTTCGAGTGTTGAGTGGGCTTTTTCCGAATAAAGCTGTTTGGCAAGCTGCTGCGTAATAGTACTTCCACCGCCTGCACTGGCCTTTCCTAATAGTCCTCTCTTAATGAATGCGCGCCCCAGCGCAAAGAAGTCAATGCCAGAGTGGTCGTAAAACCGAATGTCTTCTGTAGCCACCAACGCATGAACGAGGTGTGGCGATAATGTGGAATACGGAATACAGATGCGATTTTCACGATTCTCATTCCATGTTCCTATAACCTTTCCATCAGCCGAATACACCTGTGTAGCAAATCGGTTAATGGGATTTTGCAATTCGGAAATCGGCGGCATATAACCTATCCAACCATTCCAAATGGCCACAAAAGCCAATACAGTAGACAGAACGCCTAGCACCAGCAAACCCCATAAGGTATGTATTAATTTCTTTCTCATCAATCTCTGAATTCTAAAATTACTGCAAAAATACAATTTTTCTCCCTATTAGACATCCAAATAAGAAAAATTATACTTATCTTAGCACGCAAAATAGAGAACGTTCCAATGTCAAAACAGATGAAACAACGTGATTTTGTGACAATTGCTGACCTTTCGAAAGAGAAAATTCACTATCTCATCGAACTGTCGCAAGAGTTTGAGAAACATCCCAACCGCGAGTTACTCAAAGGAAAAGTCATCGCAAGTCTTTTCTTCGAGCCTTCCACTCGCACCCGTTTGAGCTTCGAAACTGCAGCCAACAGGCTCGGTGCACGCATCATTGGTTTCTCGGATGCCAAAGCCACCAGTGTGTCTAAAGGAGAAACCCTCAAAGACACTATCATGATGGTGGCCAATTATGCCGACATCATCGTGATGCGACACTACATTGAAGGGGCTGCACAATATGCCAGCGAGGTGTCGCCTGTACCCATTATCAATGCTGGAGATGGCGCTCACATGCACCCTTCTCAATGCATGCTCGACCTTTACTCCATATATAAGACACAAGGAACGCTCGAAAACCTCAACATCTACCTCGTAGGCGATTTGAAATACGGACGAACGGTGCACTCGCTCATCATGGCCATGCGCCATTTCAACCCCACTTTCCATTTCATCGCACCCAAAGAGTTGTCCATGCCCAACGAGTATAAGCTCTATTGCAAAAACCACAGCATCAATTTTCAAGAGCATACGGCCTTTAACGAGAAGATTATTGCCGATGCCGACATAATATATATGACGCGCGTGCAAAAGGAAAGGTTCTCCGACTTGATGGAATACGAACGCGTTAAAGACGTGTATATCCTTAAAAACGACATGCTGGGCAATGTAAAAGATAATATGCGTATATTGCACCCACTGCCAAGAGTGAACGAAATTGCCTATGATGTGGACGACAATCCGCACGCATACTACATCCAACAGGCACAAAACGGATTGTACGCACGCCAAGCACTATTCTGCGATGTGCTGGGTATTACCTTGGAAGATGTTAGAAACGACAAAACCATCATCAAATGAGTGTAAATAAGAAAGAACGACTAGTGGCCGCCATCAAAAACGGCACTGTTATCGACCACATACCCGCCGACAAAACATTTCAAGTTGTGGCCTTGCTTGAACTGCAAACCATTAACGAACCTATCACTATCGGCAACAACTATGCCTCAAAAATGATGGGAAAGAAAGGCATTATCAAAGTTACCGACAGGTATTTCACCAACGAAGAGATTTCTAGACTCTCGGTAGTAGCCCCTAATGTGGTGCTCAACATCATTAAAGATTACGAGGTTATAGAAAAGAAAAAGGTGGAAACACCCGAAGAACTTAAGGGTATTGTACGCTGCAACAACCCAAAGTGCATCACCAACAACGAGCCAATGCAAACGGTTTTCAACGTGGTTGACAAAGAAAACCGCACATTAAAATGCCATTACTGCGACATGGAACAAACCATGGACAAGGCTCAATTGGTGTAAACACGCACTCGGCTGTATGCACACACAATACATCCCTTCACAGTGTACATATTAACAACGGCAAGACGAACACCACGTCTTACCAAAATCAATAACTAACACAAACAATTTCATTTATGAAAAGAGACCTAGAAATTTTCAAACTCATTGAAGATGAGCATCAACGCCAACTTAAAGGCATCGAACTGATTGCCTCGGAGAACTTCGTTAGCGAACAGGTGATGCAAGCCATGGGTTCGTATCTTACCAACAAGTATGCCGAAGGACTGCCCGGTAAACGCTATTATGGCGGTTGCGAAGTGGTAGACAAGGTGGAAAACCTAGCTATCGAACGCATCAAAAAACTTTTCGGTGCCGAATTTGCTAACGTTCAACCTCACTCTGGCGCACAAGCCAACGAGGCCGTGCTGCTCACTTGCCTCAACCCTGGCGACACTTTCATGGGCTTGAACCTCGCCCACGGCGGACACCTTAGCCATGGTAGCCTTGTAAACACATCGGGTATTCTCTACAACCCAGTAGGTTATAACCTCAACAAAGAAACGGGTCGCGTTGACTACGATGAAATGGAACGCCTTGCCTTGGAACACAAACCTAAACTCATTATCGGTGGTGGCTCGGCTTATAGCCGCGAATGGGACTATAAACGCATGCGCGATATCGCTGATAAAGTGGGCGCTATCTTTATGGTTGACATGGCTCACCCTGCTGGTTTGATTGCTGCTGGTCTGCTTGAAAATCCTTTGAAATATGCTCATATTGTTACTTCTACCACGCACAAGACGCTACGCGGACCACGTGGAGGTATCATCTTGATGGGTAAAGACTTCGAAAACCCATGGGGTAAGAAAACTCCTAAGGGCGAAGTGAAGATGATGAGCCAGCTTCTTAACTCGGCTGTGTTCCCCGGAATTCAAGGTGGACCACTCGAACATGTTATCGCTGCTAAGGCTGTTGCTTTCGAAGAGGCTCTCCAACCCGAGTTTAAAGAGTGGGCTATGCAGGTTAAGAAGAATGCTAAAGTGCTGGCCGAAGAACTTATTAAACGTGGATTTACCATCGTTAGCGGTGGCACAGACAACCATTCTATGCTTGTTGACCTGCGCGATAAATATCCCGAACTTACGGGTAAGGTTGCCGAAAATGCGCTTGTTGCTGCCGACATCACCGTTAACAAGAACATGGTGCCATTCGATACTCGTAGTGCTTTCCAAACAAGTGGTATCCGTCTGGGTACAGCTGCTATCACTACGCGCGGTGCTAAAGAAGACCTCATGGCCTTTATTGCCGAACTTATTGAGGAAGTTCTTAACAATCCCACCGACGAAACTACTATCGCCAGTGTTCGCCAACGCGTAAACGAGAAAATGAAAGCCTACCCGCTCTTCGCTTACTAATAATAATGGCGAAGGTCATTTATCAAAACGGGATGCAACCTTGGGGCTGCATCCCGCTTTTTGTTTTTACTGGTCTACTTTTCTTATTATGTTCAGACTATTTTATATTCCCATTTGATAATAAGTGTTTTCATGTTATTTGTGTGTACGCACTTGTTATTATGTCTTGCTTTAGTTATAACCGTAATCAGTTATTAGACCGCTTAGCTTACAACCTTTTAATGTTTTCATAGCTTCCACTCCTTCTTTCGTTGGCTTCTCGGCTTTTTGCCTGTTTTATTCCTTTGATATTTTACACTATGCCTACAAAACACAAAACATGCAATGTGTTCAACAACACACAACATTTAAACGGCGCTAACGCTTGATTTGAATAAGAATGATACAAGCGAGGTTAAATGTAAAATATTACGCATAAAATTTAACATTATGAGTACCTTATCTGCTCACAAATCTCCACTCGTTCGCAAATTTTCAATTCTCGCGAGGTTTGATTGGGTAAAAAAAGGTTATCTAGAGAGTGCATACAAAACCAAACTTCATTGAAAAAATATGCAACTTATACCAGATAATGAGCAAAAAGTATCTAAATGTCGTGCGTTTTGGTGCTAAACAGCTTGCATTTTGCTGCTAAACGCCATGCGTTTTGGTGCTAAACGCAGTGTATTTTGGTGCTAAACGCAGTGTATTTTGGTGCTAAATACGAGGTTAGTAGGTAGAAAACGTATGATTGTATGCAACATTCTGCATATTGAAAAGAGACTAAATCGCCACGATTTACAAAAAAATCATGCCTCATTGTGAGCAAAAACAACTAAGTAAACCGATTTTTTGGCTAATAAAAGCTGTTTTTGGCGCGACTAAAAACTTCGTCGAAGTCACTAAATAGAAAGGCAAAATGGTGCTTTTTGGTGATTTTTCTCTAAAAAATGACGTAAAATTAAATCTGAAAAGTTGAAAATTGAGGCTAAAAGCGTGCTTTTGGGCAGTATTTTCTGCTAGAAGGGGTCATCTATAGAGATGGTTTTTGTAAAATAAAAACACCTTGTTTAACAAAAGAGAAATCAGCAATAGCTACATTCGTTAATGCTACGCACTAACCTTAGTTTTACGTAAACTCGTTGTCATACAATTGAAATTTTGCTTATTACCCCATTGTGGTTTACATTCATTCGTCGAACTCACACCAACAGGCATGCCTTCAACGAACAAACTCTTAATCTCCATACGCGTTAAACAACTCTTGCCTTGTTTGACAAAGAGTTTTAATTTCATTCTCTTTGATTTAGTTCACTAAAGCGCCATTGCCTTACCCGCCACATAGCCCGTTGTCCACGCCGCTTGCAAATTAAATCCACCTGTAATAGCATCAACATCCAACACTTCGCCAGCAAAATAAAGGTTTTTACATACCTTACTTTCCATGGTGTTGAGGTTGATATCCGAAAGCGAGACACCGCCACAGGTAACAAACTCTTCGCGAAACGCACCCTTGCCAGTAACCTTATACTGGTCGTTTGTTAGCGATTCAACTAGTTTGTTCAAACCTTTCTTACCCAGTTCGTCCCACCGTTTGTCTGCGCCCAACGCCGTTTTTTCTAAAATATATTGCCACATTCGCGTGGGTAAACCAAAGGGATGAACGCTAGTGAGGAGTTTTCTAGGATTGGAATCAACAATAACTTGTAGATGTTCGGCCACCAATGCGCTGTTGGTTAGTCCTATCCAGTTTACTGCAATAGGGAATTGATAGCCACAATCGTGTACATAACGCGCGCCATAAGATGAGAGTTTGAGTATTGCCGGACCGCTTGCCCCCCAATGCGTAACAAGCAATGGGCCTGTGGCTTTATGTTTAGTACCCACCAACGACACCGTAACGCCTTCTACCACCGTACCCATCAAGGCCTTAAAAGTCGCATCAGCAATATTAAAAGTAAAGAGCGAGGGCACTGGCTGCACAATATTATGCCCCAAATTAGCCAGATATTGCAAGGCGTTGGCCTGTGGGCTGCCACCTGTTGTGATGGCCGCTCGCTGCACGGTTACAGGCTTTTGCACTTTAAAAAGCAGTTGTAGTTCTCCGTTTCCCATCTGCTTCACAGCCTCAACAGCATATCCTGTACGCACCTCCACTCCCAGTTTGTGGGCCTCGTGGGTTAAGGCATCAACCACAGATTGTGCCGATTGCGATACAGGGAACACACATTCATCGTCTTGCTTAACTAGTTTCACCCCCCGTTGTTCAAACCATTGGCAGGTGTCTTTGTGCGAAAACATATTAAAAAGACGCTTCATCATTTTATCACCACGCGGATAAGCCTGTTTTAAATCTGTAATTTGTGCAAACGAATTGGTAAGGTTGCAGCGTCCGCCACCGGTTATTAGCACCTTGGCCAGCACTTTTTGTCCGCGTTCAAAAATGGTAACACGCGCCTTGGAATTGGTTTGTTTGGCTGCAATGGCAGCAAAAAAGCCTGCTGCGCCACCGCCTACCACCGCAATATGAAGTCTCTCTGTCATTATATTTGCTTGTTTTATGCAAACGAAGATACAACAAAAAAGCCATTTTCACAAGGTTAAAGAGAGAATAAAATTGAGAATTTAAGCAGCCAAGCTTGTTACTTATTTGTGATGCCCGGCTAAAACCGCCCTACAAAACACCCAGTTAAGCCAGAAACAAAAGAACAACCGATCAAAGTAATATAGCACATCAACGTCGCAGCATAAACGCAGAATTATCGCCTTTTCGTGCTGTTTTTACAGCATTTTTATGTAAGTTTGCAGTAGTATTAAAACAAGCATCATGGACATCGAACACATTAAAGATAAACTAAACAGGTTGCCCAACCTCTCAACGGCCTTGGGTATGGAATTTATTTCTACCCCCGACCCCAACACTTGCATGGCTCGCATGAAGGTAGACGAGCGCAATCGTCAACCTTTTGGTTTCCTTAGTGGGGGCGCTTCGCTAGCACTGGCCGAGAACTTAGCAGGAGTTGGCTCGCTAACGCTTTGTCCTGGCAAGATTAGTGTGGGCATCAACGTTAGCGGGAGTCACCTAATAGCAGTGGAAGAAGGCGACACCGTAACTGCCACTGCGCATATTATACACAAGGGACGAACGCTACATCAATGGCAAGTAGAGATAAGAAACACTGCTGGCGATTTGGTTTGTTCGGTGCAAGTAACCAATTATGTGCTCAATGCTCGCAAAGATGACTGACTTTGCGCTCTTTCGCGAGCCACATGCCACGCATGCTTTGCGCTATATTCAGGTGCAAGGAGAGGCCCAAAGTCTTCCCAATTATGACGCACTAAACAATGTTGATGGCTTTGTTTTCGCACCCTTCGCCATCAGCGATGAATGCCCGCTCTTAGTTATTGCACCCAACAGGGTGGAAAAAATGGACGCAACCGCATACATTTTGCGTTTACCGCAGAGTGGTAATGAGGCTCCAATGGTACTTAACAACAAAGAAAAGCAATCAATTAGTACCTCTTATCAGCAGTGTTTCAGAAGTTTTCACCAAGAACTGGTGCAAGCAAGATTTGCCAAAATTGTTCTCAGTAGAACAGAAGATGTGGCTTTAACACGCGCTGTCGATGCCGAACAGCTGTTTTGGAGAGCCTGCCAACGCTACCCTCGTTCGTTTATTGCCTTGGTTTGCACACGCAAAGCAGGTACGTGGCTTATGGCTACGCCCGAAGTGTTGGTGCAAAACGACACACAACGATGGCGCACCATGGCGCTGGCGGGCACGATGAAACTTAATGCCGAACAACAACAATGGCCCGATAGTGCATGGAATAGCGACACGCTGCCCCTAGAATGGAGCGCCAAAAACAAGGAAGAGCAACGCCTTGTGGCACACTACATAGGTGACTGCCTAGCTAATCTGGCTTACGATATTGAAGAAACACGGCCTTACACCCAACGCGCAGGAGGATTGGTACATCTTAGAAGCGACTTTACTTTTAAGCTGAAGCCTACCTATGGACTGGGCGACTTGGTGCAAACACTGCACCCTACTCCAGCCATCTGCGGACTACCTAAGGCCGAGGCTTGGCAATTTATCATTGAAAATGAACCCCACAACCGACGCTACTACAGCGGTTTTTGCGGTCCGGTGTCGGCCATTGAGGGCACAAGGCTGTACGTTTCCTTGCGCTGTATGCAGCTTTCTAATCACAAAGCATGTCTATACGCTGGTGGAGGTCTGCTTAAAAACAGCACCGAAGAGCAGGAATGGGAAGAAACAAGAGCAAAAATGGAAACCATGTTGGGCCTAATGCAACCGTAATTTCAGTTCTTAAGTTGATGAGCAAATTGGTTTATGCGTTGTGGTATGAACCACACAGGTTTAAACCTCTTTGGTTTTCGGCAGAGCTTAGCTTATAAGTAAAAATAACCAATGCGCCAAACCAACCGCTTAACGCCTGGAATGGCAAACGCATGAACTTATAAACCTAAGATTTAAACACGAACTCAACCATCAAACATGTATTCGAATAAAGAAAACATCAATATTCTAACAGCCTTACTCGTGGCCCATGGCGTTAAGCGAGCCGTGGTTTGCCCTGGTTCGCGCAATGCACCCATCGTTCATAACCTCGTGAAATCGGGCGCCATTTGTTGTTATCCCGTAACCGATGAGCGTTCGGCTGGGTTTTATGCCTTGGGAATGGCTCTGCTAAGTGGCGATGCTGTGGCTGTTTGTGTAACATCGGGGTCGGCCTTGCTCAATGTTCTGCCAGCCGTGGCCGAGGCCTATTACCAGCATGTTCCCTTGATAGTTATCTCTGCCGACCGCCCTTTGGCCTGGATAGACCAACAAGATGGGCAAACCATTCGCCAACAAAACGCGTTGACCGACTTCGTTAAGAAAGCCGTAAACCTAAACGAACCCACCGACAACACCCAACGTTGGTACTGCAACAGGCTTGCAAACGAGGCTTTATTGGCTACTAATCATCATGGCGTGGGCCCTGTTCACATCAACGTACCCTTGTCTGAACCGCTGTTTGAATACAATGTTTGCAAGCTTCCCAACGTAAGAACGATTAGTAGGATAATGCCCCAAACGCTTGTAGAAGCCGACTTACACGAACTGATTAGCCAGTTCTTAAGGGCCGAAAAGCCGATGATTGTGGTGGGACAAATGCGCCCCACAACCATCGACACCACGCTAATCAAGGAATTAGAAAAGCATGCTGTGGTGATTTCTGAGGTGCTAAGTGGTGTTGGAACGCTGCAAAATGCAGACGAGCTGTTAGCCACGAGCACAGAAACAGTTGAGCTTAAACCCGATTTCATACTATACTTGGGCGGACATCTCATTGGGAAAAACATCAAGTCGCTATTGCGACAAGCGCAAGACGCAGCGCAATGGCTGATAAACGAGGGTGGAGACGTAATTGACACCTTTATGCATCTCACAACAATTGTGGAGACTTTGCCCAACAATGTGCTGTCGCTGATGGTGCAGATGATGCAACAAATCGATAAAAAACAACACGAAGCACGCGTCAATGCTTACATACAACGGTGGCAAAAAGCACACAACGACTATCGTGAAAACCTCAAGAAAGAGCGCTTAGAATACACCGAAGCGTTCGCTGTGCAATGTTTTGAACAACAGCTCTCGCATAGCACAACCCCTTATGAGGTGCATTACGCCAACAGTATGAGTGTGCGTCTAGCCAATAAGTACGCTCAGCACCCTGTTTGGTGCAATCGTGGCGTAAACGGTATTGAGGGTTCGCTCTCTACTGCAGCAGGAATGTCGCTGACAACAACCAACAATGTGTATTGCATAATAGGCGATTTGAGTTTCTTTTACGACCAAAACGCCTTATGGAACACACGCTTGAAAGGAAATTTTAGAATAATATTGCTGAACAATGGCGGAGGAAAAATTTTCCAACATGTGAAAGGAATGCCTGCCAATGATATAAGAGACACCTTTGTTTCGGCCGAACACCGAACGTCGGCTCAAGGCATTTGCCAACAAAACGGCATTAAATACCTGGTTGCCAACAACAAAAAAGAGCTACAAAAGGGCGTTACAGAATTGATAAACCACAACGAGGACTGTCCTATTGTGCTTGAAGTAAACTTTAAACAAAGCGCTGGTGCCTCGGCCTAAAGCGCACAAAAGCACCATCAACAACTATATCCCTTATCCCAAAACAAATAACATTGTATGAAAAGAGAATGGAAAAAAATTGAAGCATTCGACTTCAAAGAAATATTATTCGAAGAATATCAAGGCATTGCTAAGATAACTATCAATCGCCCTCGCTATCGTAACGCCTTCACACCACGCACTACGTGGGAGATGAGTCAGGCCTTTGCCTACTGTCGCGAGGCCCAAGACATAGGTGTGGTGCTGCTCACTGGCGCTGGAGATATGGCGTTTTGCGCTGGTGGCGACATGAACGTGAAAGGCAGAGGCGGATATGTTGGCGAAGACGGAGTGCCAAGACTTAATGTTCTCGACGTGCAAATGCAGATTAGACGACTACCTAAACCTGTGGTGGCAATGGTTAATGGCTATGCCATCGGTGGCGGACACGTGCTACATCTTGTATGCGACCTCTCCATTGCTAGTGAAAACGCCATCTTCGGACAAACAGGTCCAAGGGTTGGTTCGTTCGATGCTGGCTTTGGGGCTTCGTACTTAGCGCGCATAGTAGGACAAAAGAAGGCACGCGAGATATGGTTCCTATGCAGACAATACAACGCAGAAGAAGCCGAACGCATGGGCTTGGTAAACAAGGTGGTGCCATTTGACAGGCTGGAAGACGAGTGTGTGGAATGGGCTGAGACGATGATGCAACACAGTCCGCTAGCTTTACGCATGATTAAGGCTGGTCTTAACGCTGAATTAGACGGACAAGCTGGCATACAAGAATTGGCTGGCGACGCTACCATGCTGTATTATTTCCTAGACGAAGCGCAAGAAGGCGGCAAAGCTTTCCTTGAAAAACGTAAACCCAACTTTAAGAAATATCCTAAACTTCCATAAACCAAGCATGAAGTTTTGCATAGACATTGCACCTCATACGTTGCACTTTAAACAGCCTGCTGGTACTTCTCGTGGGGTGTATCTCACCCGAAAGACCTGGTTTATTACGCTCTCTTCACCCGAAAAACCGGGTGTTAAGGGCGTGGGCGAGTGTGCTCCGCTGCCTAATTTAAGTTGCGACGACCTGCCCAATTATGAAGATTGCTTGCGCCATGCATGCCAACGACTGTGCGAAACAGGAGAAATACAACACGAAGAGCTGCTGCCCTACCCTTCTATTCGCTTCGGATTGGAGTGTGCTTTATGGCAATGGCAACGCAATGGAGATATGGCACTGTCGCAAACTCCTTTCGGAAGGGGCGAAATGGGTATCCCTATCAATGGATTGGTGTGGATGGGAACATTTGAAGAGATGGCTGCACGCATTGAAGAGAAACTAAAACAAGGTTTCAGATGCGTGAAACTAAAGATTGGAGCTATAGACTTTGAACGCGAATTGCAGTTGCTGGGCCTTATACGTAATACTTTTTCGCGGCAGGAAGTGGAACTACGAGTGGATGCAAATGGGGCTTTCGCGCCTAACGAGGCTTTAGCTAAACTCGATAAACTGGCCACGCTCGATATTCATTCTATCGAACAACCCATCGCTAAAGGTCAATGGCTGGAGATGGCCAAGCTGTGCAAACACTCACCTTTGCCTATTGCACTCGACGAAGAACTAATCGGTACAAACTCGCTTTCAATGAAAGAGGCATTGCTAGACACCATATCGCCCCAATATCTGGTGCTAAAGCCTTCGCTTCATGGCGGTATCGCTGGCACGAAAGAGTGGATTGGACTGGCACAAAAGCGCAACATTGACTCGTGGATAACCAGTGCTCTAGAAAGTAATGTGGGCCTAAATGCTATCGCTCACTTAACTTCAGAGGTGTATGGACCACAAATCAATATGCCACAAGGACTTGGCACGGGACAATTGTTTACAGATAACATTGCGATGCCACTGCAAATTAAAGGAGATAACCTATGGTTCTTACCCAATTTTTAGAACTTTGGAACAACGACAACCCGCAAATGTTGGTTCACACCAGTGGTTCGACCGGTAAGCCCAAACCACTTTGGGTGGATAAATGTCGCATGGAAGCCAGTGCAAAGGCCACTTGCCAATATCTAAAGTTGAAAGCAGGCGACAAAGCTTTGCTCTGCATGTCGCTAGATTATATCGCTGGTAAGATGATGGCGGTGCGTGCACTGGTGGCTAAACTACAACTTATCGTTGTGGAACCCAACGGACACCCGCTAAAAAACATGGAAGAGGACATTGATTTTGCAGCAATGGTACCTCTACAGGTGTTTAACAGTTTGCAAGTGCCTTCCGAACGCCTGCGTCTTATGCGTATTAAACATCTTATTATTGGCGGAAGTGCCATTGAAGCGGACTTAGCACAAGAGCTTAGAAATTTTCCTAATGCCGTTTGGAGCACTTATGGCATGACCGAAACATTGTCGCACGTTGCTTTAAGAAGACTCAATGGACCAGAAGCTAGCGAGTGGTACGCGCCACTTCCTGGGGTTGAAGTGAAGTTAAACAGCAAAGGATGCTTGGTGATAAACGCTCCCCACGTGTGCCAAGAGCCTTTAGAGACAAACGACATAGCCATCATTAAGCAGGCTATAGATGTAAACGAAGAGGATTTGAAGCAGAACAGCGTGGAACAAGGCGTGGTGTTTCGCATCCTAGGTAGACTAGATAATGTGCTTGTTAGTGGCGGTATCAAAATACAAATTGAAGAGGTGGAACGTGAACTTTACCCACATCTCAACACCCCTTACCGCATAATAAAAATAAAGGATCAAAAGTTTGGTGAGGTGGTTGGACTAGAATTTGTGCCTCTCAGTGGCCAAAATCCAAACGAAGCCACAACCATGGCAAAACAGATTTGCCAACAAGTGCTACCCAAATATTGGCAACCTAAAGCCTATTTCGCCGTGAACGAGATAGAACGCACGCCAACAGGCAAAATAAAAAGGGGATGAAAGGCAAACAGCCATCATCCCCCAAGCTATACTTCATAACCGCTTAACGCCCCATAGGGCTAAACGAGTCGTAATATCCTCGTGGCATATTAGGTCCCCAAACTTGTTCTAAAGAAACCTGCACACTGAGATAAGGGTTAACATTGTACTTAACCGTCGCGCCAATTCTGTCGCCCAAGGCCTGCATATCATGCAACAAATAAGGCATTAACTTGTTTTTAACCAAGCTTTTTTGTCCATAGAGATAGCCTTCCCATTGGTCGTTGAAACGATAACCCACAACGGCTTGCAAACCTGCATTGCGATAATTGTCGCCTCCCCAGAACACATTGTTAAAGTAACCGCCTGCAGCCACCGTAAACTTCTTGCCTAATGGCTGTGCGTACATGGCCGAAATATTCTGCATAAAGCCTGCACCACGAGGCGCATTCTTACCAAATTGCGCGAAAACTGATGCACCCACATTGAGGTTTAGTCCTGGATGCAAATCCCATCGCTGGCTCGATGCCCAAAACCAAGGGCGATAACCCAAGGGTTCTCCCTGTCCACCCATGGTTAAAGAGGGCAATGGCAGGGGTAAATCTACAGCTGGTTCGGCAGCCACAATAGGTGAAGCACTGCGTTGCAGCGAGTCAATTGCTAGGCTATCCACCCTCTTTTGCTCGACCACAACCGCCTTATTAGTTTTGCGCTTGGTGTCGTGCCCTCGCTCGTTCTGCGCAAAAGCAGCATTCATCGTGGCACACGATATCATTAATAACAATAATAGTCTTTTCATCATGAAGCAAAGATAAAAGAAAAACGTCAAAAACCAACGCAAAAAACATTTTTTAAGAAACGTTTGAATCAGCAAAATGCATAATCAACAGCTAGATAAAAACAGAATGAAATAAAAAACAGAACAAACAAATATAGCCTAAGAACAATACACTTTATAGAGTGAAAATTGTCGTTAGAAGGTCAATTTTTAAATTATTTACCACTATTTGTTTTGCGAAATAGCCTATTTGCCTTATTTTTGCAAAGACTAAAAGAAGAATTATGATGAAGAAAACATTAACATGCGCAATACTTGCAATGCTATTTTCTGCATCTCAAGCATGGGCGCAAAGCAATAAAGGAAACCAAGACGAGTCGTTAGCCGAGAAGGTTTCTTCCATTATGAAAAAGGCTAAGAGTTCGATGCAACGCGCAGGAAAACGATTAGAGAAAGTAATTGGCTTAAACGAAAAAGGCAGAGAGGGTGACGAAGTAAAAATAGACGGTACTTATTACATGCCTATCTACTCGCTTAACATCTACGAAGGTAAAGATGCAGAGAAATTTAAAAAGACTAGCGAGAAATTATTTGCCAAAAAATACCCTCACACCAATATTGTTAGCGTAACCATTCCGCAAGAAGGATGGGTGAGCGAATCGGTAAAAGATGGTAGCAAAGTAATTGGTTATCTCCAATATATGTATTGCTACGTATTGGCTAAGGATGGAGACGATGGCTATATCAATGCCCGATTTAGTTTTCAAAGATATAAAGACGTGGGCAAAGAATATGGTATTGTTAACGGAAGATGGCCCAAATGGGACCGCACCGACGTTATTCCTCTGCCCGTTTACAACGAACTGAAAAACTATTAATTGCCACTTTGTGGGGCTAGCCCTAAAGGTTTAGCCCCACACTGCAATCTAAAAAACATATCACAAAATACTAAACGCTAAATGTAAACAACACCATGAACATTCTAAAAGCCTTGTTCGGTGGGAAAACCGAAGACCCTGAAGAGAGAAAACAAGATGAAGAGGCAAAGAATTTCGACATTCTGAAGTTCGACGGTGTAAAGGCTTTGCACATGGGACAAGCCGACTACGCCATCAATTGCTTTACCAATGCCCTGAAGTATCAAGAAGATTTGGAGATACGCGACTATCTTTCGCAAGCTTATTTAATGGCTAACGAACCACTAAAAGCTTACGAACAACTGCAACAACTTGCAGAAGCTCAACCCGACAACCAAAAGATTTTTATCAGAATGGCTGATGTGGCCTATCGTATAGACGATTATGGCGCTATGGCTGATGCGTGCGAGAAGGCACTATTGATAGACAAGAGAAGTCCAACGGTGCACTATCTCTACGCTAGAGCTTGTATTGGACAAGGCGATAACGTTAATGCCGTGTCTATGTTAACGCAAGCTATTCTCACCACGCCCGAATACTTAGACGCCTATTTGCTAAGAGGGGAAACGCTCTTAGATATGGAAAATTTGGAAGAAGCCGAAGAAGATGCTAACTTTTTGTTGGAACACGTGGACGGAAACGAAGATGCGCTGCTACTAAAAGCTCGCATCGAGAAGGCTAAAGGCTATAATGCTGCAGCTCTTGAATACTATGATAAGGTGATTGAGGCTAACCCCTTCCACGCCGAGGCGTTTAAAGAAAGGGGCGATGTGCGCGAAGCATTGGGCGACTTAAAGGGTGCGGAGGAAGACCGAAACGTTACCTTCTAACTTCTCTACCACATCTGCTTATCTCTTTCGAGAGAGTATTTGCAACATCGGGACGTTTTGCATCAAGAAATGTCCCGTTTTTTTGTTTGGTAAGCTAGCCCAAAAGTTCAATTAATGGGTAGTTGTAAAACGTTTGACCAATACCCTGGAAGTTGTCAGCCAACTAACAGAAGCGCAGAAAATAAAATAAGGTGTGCCACAAAGCACACCTTATTATATATATAGGCTTAACAAGCCTTTTTAAACATTTGAAACTTACTTGGCAAAGGCCACCGAACGCGTCTCGCGTATAACGGTAATCTTCACTTGTCCGGGGTAAGTCATCTCGTTTTGAATCTTTGTTGCAATCTCGCCGCTTAGCTTTTCGCTCTCAGCATCGTCCATCTTATCGGCGCCAACAATAACGCGCAGTTCTCTACCAGCCTGTATAGCGTAAGTCTTTGTTACGCCAGGATAGCTCATTGCGATGGCTTCCAAATCGTTGAGACGCTTGATATAAGCTTCTACAATCTCACGACGTGCACCAGGGCGAGCACCAGAAATGGCATCACAAACCTGAACAATGGGAGCCAACAAGGTATTCATTTCTATTTCATCGTGGTGAGCTCCGATGGCATTACAGATGTCTGGCTTCTCCTTAAACTTCTCTGCAATCTTCGCTCCATATAAAGCATGGGGCAGTTCGCTTTCTTCATCAGGCACTTTTCCAATATCATGAAGCAGTCCTGCGCGTTTAGCTTTCTTAGGATTAAGCCCCAGTTCAGAGGCCATAACAGCACAAAGATTGGCCGTTTCGCGCGCATGTTGCAAAAGGTTTTGACCATAAGACGAGCGGTATTTCATCTTACCCACAATACGAATGAGTTCAGGATGGAGGCCATGGATACCCAAGTCGATGGCTGTACGCTTACCTGTTTCAATGATTTCGTTTTCCAATTGTTTCTTTACCTTAGCCACAACTTCCTCAATGCGGGCGGGATGGATACGACCATCAGCCACAAGTTGGTGCAGAGCCAGTCGGCAAACTTCGCGGCGAACGGGGTCGAAAGCCGAAATAACGATGGCTTCGGGAGTATCATCAACAACAATTTCAACGCCCGTAGCAGCTTCCAAAGCACGGATATTGCGACCTTCGCGACCAATGATGCGACCTTTTACCTCATCGTTATCAATGTGGAACACACTAACCGAGTTTTCGATTGCCGTTTCGGTAGCCACACGTTGAATGGTTTGGATAACAATTTTCTTAGCCTGCTGGTTTGCATTGAGTTTAGCTTCGTCAATAATTTCGTTGATATAGCTAGCAGCATCCGTTCTCGCTTCGTCTTTAAGACTCTCGATAAGACGCTCTTTAGCCTCTTCAGCACTAAGGCCAGAAAGTTCTTCAAGCTTAGTACGTTCTTGGCATTGCATCTTTTCAAGTTCCTCTTGCTTAATGCTGAGCAACTTTTTCTCGTTATCCACACGTTGTTGACATTGTTCCACCTCTTGTTTTCGGCGTGCCAACTCGTCTTGACGTTGGTTTAGCGAAATTTCGCGTTGCTTAAGTTTATTCTCGTTTTGCTGAATACGTTGGTTGCGTATTTGCACCTCCTTCTCCAATTCGCTCTTTTTATTTAGGAATTTCTCCTTTACTTCAAGCAATTTTTTTTCTTTCAGCACTTCCGCCTCCTTGTTAGCGTTTTCTAACATCTCGTTATACTGCCCTTTAATAACATATCTAAAAAAGAGATAGCCAACAAAGCACCCAATAATAAGTGCCACGGCGGCAGCGATTATCGTTTCTATCATACAGAGTTTTATATTGATTATGTAATGTTTTTGTTCTGTTCCCGTTTGGTGAATACGAGCAATTACCTAGACATGCGATGCCAGGAGCCAAGAAAACTCTAAAAAGGAAACAGCTTAAACAGACGATGGTTCAATACCCAAAGCATCTTCAATTTCATCGGTAAGCCCTTTAAGGGTCTCCATAAGCGGTTCAACGTCGTTGCGTTCTTCCGACTTATGATATCGCATAGCAACATCAATGAGCACCATATATAAGATGTCTACATCATTTTTCTGCCCTGCATAACGCGAAGAATAGAAGTTTACGAGGTCGGTAATCAGCTTAGCGCTTTTGCGATACTTCTCTTCTTCGTCACGTCTACAGTTAACAGGCAGCGTTCTGTTATAGACATTGAGCTTAATACTTAAGATATCTTTATTATTTTCAGCCATTGTCAATGCTATTTTCGCTAAGGAGTGTTATACATTTGTTAACATCCCTAATGAGTTTAGAAAGCCTTTTCTGGGCCGACTCCATGTCGCCATCGGTGATTTCAACCATCTTTGCCATTTTAAGGCTTTCATAGCTTTTGCAAACGGATTGAAGACTATCGTCCAATTCTTTAATTCTTTCATCGCGCTCGTTGACCATCGCCTGCAGCTCAGCATTCTTTTTCTCCAACTCTTTATATTGGAGAATCAGCTGGCGAAGGCGTGTGCTTAAGTGCGACAATGTGAATTCGTTTGCATCCATATAAACACCAATTTGACTACAAATTTAATTTATTTATTTGGATACCGCAAATTTTCAGGCTGTTACATTTTAGAAAAAATGTAATTATTGTGTACCTGCAGGTTATAAAAGGCGAAATTTAGGTTTTATCGTCTTACAAAATGCATGCGGCAACCCTCGAAATGGCAGCAACACAGTTGCTCTACCCTACCCTTTATTTGTTTTTTTCCTCAGGACGGGGTTCTTTTTTGGCCAGCATCACCACTTGGAATACAAAGTCGGTTACCCATTTTTGGCTAAATCCCAGTCGCTTGTTGTACTGCCTAATTGAGCCTACGGTTTTCAAAACACCAGCATCCGAAAAGTCGTTCTTATTGAAAATATCGTTGATGGTGCGTTGCGTCATGGTGTAGATGGCCTTTTTGAAAAAGGATGGTAAACGCAACTTAAACTTCATAAGGTTGCCCATTAGCATCATGAGGTCTTGTGTGAAGTTTTGGAATTGCACCAAATACACCTGCACATCTTGCAGTTTATGACAGTTTCTTCTGATGCTGGCATCAATTTCCTTAAAGAAGTCGTCGTCGGTTTTATAGAGTTCTTTCAACATTTTGCGACAATGCGACTTCTCACCAAGACCCAACTTATTGTTTTGCGTGGGTATGCGCAATGTTGTTTTGTACGTTCTCAAATCGGGAAGCATGGCCAAATTGGTTATTCCAAGATTGGCTGCGAGGGTTGCTTGGAAGTAAACACGCACAAGCGTCATATAGTCTTCCATGCCTCCTGCTTTCGATTTATCGGCTTGTTTTTTGAATATTGAGGAAAATAATCCCATAATTTTTGTTTCGAAAAGTGTAATTAGAAGTGTTACGCTCACGCTTTCTTTTACCTTTGACATAAGGTTTATGCCTTGGTTGGAGCGAATACTAACTGCAAAAGTACGAAAAAAAGGGGAATATTGCAATTTATAGCCTTAATTTCAGGCCTTTAGAAGCTAGATTTAGAGCTTTAGACATTTGTTTTAGAACCGAAAACAAATTTATTTGGCAACGATTATGGCTATTACTGCAAAATTAAAGTAGGGAGAGGTGTAACTAAAAAACAGGGATTCAGAAGATGAATGTGTGGAAAAAAATACTTTTAACATCGGTACTAGCTGGTTTGTAGCGTCAGTACAAGACACTTGTAGTGCTGATACAAGAAGCTTGTAGTGCTAGTACAAGACACTTGTAGTGCTGATACAAGATGCTTGTAGCGTGCGTACAATATTGTGGGCTAAGAATTGTTTGATAGTTTTCGCTGTTTAACATAGCTTGATTTACTAGAAAAAGGCTTTTGTTGATTGTTGGTTATCACGGTCATTGTTTACTGTGAAGGGTTGACTGTCTTTGTTATTATACACATCTTCTGTTTACAAGTGAATGCCTTATGTGTTGAGATTGTAACTTACAGCTCTAAAGTGCAACTGTAAACTTGCTCTGTACTAATTGCATCGTGCTGTAAAAGACAAAATTAAACGCCACTTTTACCTCTCATCGCCTATTCTAGACTACAGAATAAGAGCAAAGAGAGACAAAAGTGGCATCTAAAGAATTGTTTCCTACAAGGTGTAGGGGAATTATAAGCATGCAGCGATGGCCATTAATAGCGATAAAGCCACGTGCAAATTTATTACTTAGTCATATCGTAAACCACCTGCATCAACTTCTTACCAATAGCATCAGCCTCTTCCATTGTGGCTGCTTCGCTATATACGCGGATGATTGGTTCGGTGTTGCTCTTGCGCAGATGCACCCATTTGTCGGCAAAATCAATCTTAACGCCGTCGATATCGTTAACTTGTTCGTCTTTATACAACTCCTTAACGCGTTCCAAAATGGCGTCAACATCGGTAGAAGCTGTAAGGTCTATGCGATTTTTAGCAATGAAATAGTTGGGATAACTAGCACGCAGTTCGCTAACCTTGCAACCTTTATGTGCAACATTGCTAAGGAAGAGCGCAATACCAACCAAGGCATCGCGACCGTAATGACTTTCAGGATAGATTACTCCGCCATTGCCTTCGCCGCCAATAACAGCCTTTGTGGCTTTCATCTGTGTGGTTACGTTCACCTCTCCAACTGCAGCAGCTGTGTATTGTCCGCCATGTTTAAGTGTTACATCACGCAAAGCACGTGTTGAACTAAGGTTAGAAACAGTATTACCAGGCGTTTTAGACAGTACATAATCGGCAACACTCACAAGTGTATACTCTTCGCCAAACATCTGTCCATCCTCGCAAATAAACACCAAGCGGTCTACATCGGGATCGACAACGATACCCATATCATAGTTACCATTCTTAACCTCGGTCATAATCTCGGTGAGATTTTTTTCCAAAGGTTCGGGGTTATGTGCAAAATCGCCAGTTGGTTTTCCGTTGATCATGGTGTATTCCACTCCCAGTTGCTTAAGTAGTTTAGGGAGAATAACACCACCAACGCTATTAACAGCATCTACAGCAACCCTAAATCCAGCTTTCTTGATGGCCTCGGCATCAACAAGTTTAAGTGCCAACACACTATCAATATGGCGTTGGTCGAAGCTATCATCCTCGGTATAAAGTCCTAAATGGTCAACGTCTGCATAAGTAAAATCGCCTTTATCAGCAATTTTTAGCAGTTCAGCACCATCTTCGGCTGTAAGAAATTCTCCTTTATTATTTAGCAGTTTCAAAGCATTCCACTGACGTGGATTATGACTTGCGGTGATAATGACACCGCCATCAGCCCCTGCCATAGTAACAGCCAACTCGGTTGTAGGCGTGGTAGCCAGTCCAATGTTTACAACATCGAAGCCCATCCCCATAAGTGTGCCACACACTACGTTCTTAACCATCTCGCCAGAGATGCGCGCATCACGTCCCACAACAATTTTGTTGCTACCAGAAGGAGTGTTTTGGCGAATAAAGGTGGCGTAAGCCGAAGTGAACTTAACGATATCTAAGGGATTGAGTGTATCTCCACATGGTCCGCCGATAGTGCCACGGATACCAGAAATTGATTTAATGAGTGTCATAAACAATATGTTATTAACGTGCTTTACTAAATTCTAGTTCGTAAAAATAAGGTACTACACTGGTGCTTGCTGTGCCATGCCCTCTATCATGAGGTACTATTAGGCGCACTAGTGCTGTAGCATCAGCCGACGAAGAGGGCCTACTTAACAAGAGATATGTAAAAGGAGTGAGCCAACCCGAAGGCACAGACGCGCCACTTGAGCTTTGATACGCCCTATACATCAAACCATTAGTACCAATAAAGGTTCCTGTGAATGTGCCTGAATTATTGGTTACAGTCATCTTATCAAGCCATGCTGCGAAGCGTGGCTGGAAACTAGACAACACAAGACTATCGGTTATCATGTTCACCTCTTTAAATCGGCATTCCACATCCATGCTTTGACCTAACGCAATGGGTTCTCCTTTACCTTTACGCACGATTTGCATATACACGCCAGAGCTCTCGAAGAGCACATATTCGTTTTTAGTGGCGTCGGTGATATTGCCGTTTGCTTTAAAATCGCTTTCATTAATCACCTTGATGTTATGCTTCGTGATGTAATTGTTGATAGCGTTTCGTTCCATTTCCACCTGGTCGGCGTAAGTTTCGTACTTGCTGCACGATTGCCAAGAGAGCGCTCCTGCCAGGAGGAAAAGTGAAAAGAACAATTTCTTCATTCGTCGTTTAAATTTTATATGGTGAGCATGCGGACTTTTTGTTCATCTATTTTGTCGTTAATAACCGACAGTTTAAACTTCGCCCACAATACTGCAAAGATAATAAAAATATTACTTTCAGCGGATGTAAAGTCTTGTATTTTTGCTTTTTTACACATCCGCATGCCTCATTATACTTCCATTTGGGAAGTTTGAAGGCATTGAACGTCTTTTATTGATGTTTTTGAGAGGTGTTATTAACAATCAATTTAGGCCCTTAAGCGGTCAGCATAGGCCAAAATTGCATCGCGAACCACTCGCTCTGCCTCATCCATCGTGCAATACAATTTACCACCACTCGCATTTAAATGGCCACCTCCGTTAAAGAAACGCTCAGCAACCTCGTTACAAGGAAAATCGTCTACCGAGCGTAGACTTACCAAAATAAGATTATCTTTATCGGTATCTTCGCGCAAGGAGATTACAAGTTTCTGCCCTTTAATGCGCAAAGGTTCGTTAACAAGCCCTTCTGCATCACCTTTAACGAAATGAAAATTTTTCATATCTTGACGCGTAATGCAAAAATACGAAGCGTTTAATTCATTTAATACATTGAGCTTTTGACTCATGAGATACCCTCTAAAGCGGATAGCCCACGAGCTATAATTGTTGTAGACCTTGCGATAAACTTTGTCTTTATCAAACCCTTTGGTGAGTAGATGACCGATAATAACATAAATTTCAGGTCGAGTGGAGTTGTAAGTAAACCCTCCTGTATCGGTCATCATGCCACAATACACGGCTACGGCAGCTTGTCTGGTAAGTAAGTCAAAGCCTCCGAGTTGCCATACAATACGGAAAACAATTTCGCAGGTGCTACTCATCAACGGGAACGAGACCAATAGGCGCGCGTAGATCTGTGGGTTAAGATGGTGATCGAATACCACGCGCTGGGCTGTGGCTTTGTCCAAGGCTTGCTGCATATCGTCTACCCTACTCGTTGCGTTGAAATCGAGGCAAAAAATAAGGTCGGCTTCAGTCATTCGTGCATTACATAGAGCAGTATGCTTATCGTAGCGCATCACCTTTTCTACGCCTGGCAGCCACCTAAGGAAGTCGGGAAACGCATCAGGAACGATAACAAGTGGGTCTTTGCCCACTTGTCTCAGATAGTCGGCCCATGCTAACGAAGAGCCAATAGCATCTCCGTCGGGCGACTTATGACAGCACACAATGATGTTGCGCGCATCCTTTATCAACCCACTTAGAGTTTCTAAATCAGACTGTGAAAGTAATTCGAGTTGCATAATGGTGCAAAGTTACAAAAAAGGTGCTTAAAGCCATGCTTTAAACACCTTATTATTTACGGCATATTGCATAAAAATTACTTGTGAAATATTCTTCTGTTATATCGTTTTTTATGTTTAGCCTTGTTGATTTATTTACTTTTCGTTACTTCGCTTCTTCCATAATACCCTCAACATAAATGCGAGTTATCTCGGTAGTTCCGTTAGTGTAAATGGTAATTGTTTTCTTAAAATGTCCAGGAAACTTATCCTTTCCGTTATAAGTTACCTTAATCTCGCCTTTTTCTCCTGGTTTGATGGGAGTTTTGGGATACGAAGGTACGGTGCATCCACAAGTTGCCATGGCCTGATTGATAACAAGGGGAGCCTGACCCACATTGGTAAAAGTGAACGTGCATTCCTGAACTGGATTCTTTTCACTGAAACGACCAAAGTTGTGGGTTACCTTATCAAATTTAATTTCTGCCTTTTGCTGTGCTACAGCAAATCCAACGAATGCAAAAAGCATCATTGTTAGCAATACCAATTTCTTCATATTCTTATTATATTGTTTAATGAATACTGTGCAAAATGCTGTCGCCACCGTGCTTTGAGCATTAATAAGCAACAGCAGAACGAACAAAAGCTCATATTTTATATTCCTAACGATTATGCAAAGGTAACGTTATATAAGGAGAAAAACGAATTTTAAGCAAAGAATTATAATTCATCCACACTTAAAAATACGTTATGTCTGTGGCATTTGATGTATATTGAAGCCTTATTTATTATACAAAAATCGAAAAATGTAAAGCGATGTTTCAGCAGATAATATGAATTTACAAAGCAATGTTAGTCACCAGGAGAATTGCTTGATACGTTACTTTTGCTATGCTATGGTATAAGCTGGCTGCACCATTTAGTTTTCTCGTTGGCACATATACTAGAAAGGGCTATAAGCACTTAGCAAACAATTATTTGCTATGCTTCTTGGTAGCCGAAGCACTGTTTTTCTTGATGATGTTGTATGCCGAATATAGTCCTAGTTCGCCTGCCTTGCTAAGGTCTTTCACACCCAGTGAGCGATTGTCGAGCGTTATATAGGTTAATCCGCGATTAAAATAGGCTTCAGCAAAACGATTATCGAGCTTGATAGCCGATGTATAGTCGGCGACAGCTTTTTCATTGTTGCCTTGATGAGCATATAGATTAGCTCTACAATAATACAAATAAGCGTTTTGTGGTTTCAGTGCAATGGCCTTATTTAAGTCGGACAATGCGCCTGCTTCTTGTAACTTAACATCTACTCCGTTAGATGCCTTAAATCCGCTCATGGCTATCTGGCACACTGCACGATGCCAATATGCCATGGCCGAAGTGCTATCGATGGAAAGCAATGTGGTTGCATCGGCAATTGCCGCATCAAAATTTTGCAATGTACTATAAGCCACAGAACGCTGCAAGAGCAGTGCACGAAGTGCAACATTGTTATTGTTGCCACCTATTTTAACAGACAATGACTCTACCAAAATAAAGAAATGTTTAGAACGGGCCTCATCCAACTGTTCGTTTCCACAGGCGACATAGAGTTTATCGATTTGTTTTTCCACGCTATTAAAGTGTTCTACATCGCGGTCAAAAGCCTGATACGAACGTATACCATTGGCGTATGGTACAAGCGAAAGGTGAAACATGGGCATGAGAGACGTGTTGACAGTGTTGTCTTGAACACGCCCGCGATAGCGACTTTGGTATTCGTGAGCCACCTCATTTTCATCATTCACAACCATTTGGTTGTATTTGTCCATATTAAACTCGCTGCGTTTGCGCACTTCTTTTAACTTTGCCTTACTCCATCTTGCTTGCACACCCAAACGTTTATCCATTTGTGCTTTGAGAATCTTAAAATCATCGAGTTCGGCTTTGGCCGTCATACCCAGTCTACGATAGCATCGGGCACGATAAGATAATCCTATCCAAAAGTTAGGAAATTGCTTAATAACAGCCGAATAGTCTTCGATTGCAGCACGAATATTACCCGTTTTCTCGTGCAAAATACCACGATTGAACACTGCCATGAAGTTAGCAGGCTCTTGTTTAATGATGAAATCAAAATCGGCGATGGCCCTATTGTCGTCGCCCAACTGCAAACGTAGGAGTCCGCGATTATAGTGCCCCAAGAAATTATTAGGGTCTAGTTCCAGCGCGAGGTCGTAATCAGCCATTGCCCCACGTAGGTTATTCAGGTTTACGCGAGCAATGGCTCGGTTAAGATAACTATCCACGTTTTTAGGTTTTAGGTGAATGGCCTTGCTTAAAAACTCGTCAGCCTCGCGCCATTGGTTTCGCGATAGACTGATATAGGCACGCATAGTCCACACATTGGCATCGTAGGGATCAAGTTTCAATCCCTTATCCAGCCACTCAGCAGCCTTAAGCGTATCTTTTTCGTGTAAAAAAACCTCTGCCTTAAGTGTATAAGCGTTGGCATAATCGGTCCAACGCCTCACAATCGTGTCTAGATCGTGGTGAGCTCCAGCATAATCTTTGCTATTCATCCGACAAGCGGCGCGGTTGTACCAATAGTTTCGGTTACGCGGATTAAGCTTAATAGCGCTATTATAATCAATAATAGCCTCTTGAAACTTATTTTGCCTAATGCGAGAGATAGCCCTTAGGTCGTATATATCCTCAATGTAAGGATTTAATTTGATGGCTTCAGCAGCATCTTCTTCGGCCCCAACGTAGTCGTCGAGGTAATATTTAGCTATAGCTCTATATTGCCAGGGTTGATAAAGATAGGGCCGAAGTGAGATGATTTGGTTAAAATATTGCATGGAGAGCACATAGTCCTCGTAATGGAGGGCTATCTGTCCGCTTGTCATTAGTCGGTCTACATTAAATTGTGCGCGACCAACCAACGCCACAAGAGCGAAGAAAACAAGTGCGATTTTTCTCTTCATGCAGCAAAGGAGGTAATTCTGGTGTAATTCTGTTGGCAATAATAGGTTGGATACAAAGGGTTTTATCAGCGCGCAGAGACCTTTGTGCGATACCCGCAACGGAATTTTCCTTGCATCAGAGCCTTTAGCTTACTTTTAATAAGCTGTTTACGAAATGGTGAAAGATGGTCGGTGAAGAGTACACCGTCAAGGTGATCAATCTCATGTTGCAACACACGGGTAACATAACCTTCAAACCATTCGTCATGAGGTTTAAGTTCTTCGTCTACATATTGTACACGTATGCGCGTGTGCCGAGTAACCTTTTCGTGAATGCCAGGTAGGGAGAGACATCCCTCTTCAAGGCTTTCGGTTTTAGATTTCTCATCAATCTCAACAATATGAGGATTGATAAAAGCCTTTCTATACCCCTTATATTCGGGATAAGTATCGGCAAGCACATCCAGGTCGATAACCAACAGACGTATGTCTAGCCCAATTTGAGGGGCCGCCAATCCTATTCCGTCGCTGTTTTCCATTGTTTCGAACATGTTTTGGATTAGTTCATTCAAATTGGGATAGTCCAATGGGATGTCTTGTGCCACCTTTCGCAGCACCTGTTGACCATAAATATATATAGGTAATGTCATTTTCTCTTTGATTCTATGTAACTTTGCAGAATAATAGTGGCACTAATCTCGTCGACCAATGCCTTATCCTGTCTGGCTTTTTTCTTTAAGCCACCGTCGATCATTGCACGATGTGCCAGCACCGACGTAAATCTTTCGTCGTAGTAAACGACAGGTATTGTAGGGCAAATTTTCTTCCATCGCGCCACGAATTGTTTCACGCGTTCGAGGTTTTCGCTTGGTTGCCCATTAGTTTGTTTTGGTTCGCCAACAACGATTAGTTCCACATCTTCTCGCTTGGTGTAGTCGAGAAGGAAATCAACCAATGTAGACGAAGAAACTGTTACCAATCCATTGCAAATAATTTGCAACGGATCAGTAACAGCGATTCCTGTTCTTTTCTTTCCGTAGTCTACGGATAATATTCTAGCCACGCGCTATTTACTTTCTGTAAAGCAACCAAGCGTCGGGATAGGTAGAGCGGAATTGGTTTCTTGAAGCAACTGCGTCTGACTTAGAAACAAACGTAGCAGCCACTACACGATACATTCCACGCTCGGCGTTGAATACCAACTGTGCGTTATTTCCTTCGCTCTTGAGTCTGTTATACAGTCCCTCGGCATTGCTACGCAGTGAGAACGAACCAACAACAACGCTATAATCGCTAAGACCAGTGCCACTCACTACAGTGACGCTTTCTTGTCTTACGGTAGCATTTTCAACGGCTTCAGCAGCTGTTACTTGTGTTGCGGGCGATTCTTCAAGGGGTGTTACTACGGGCGCAGCGCCTTGCATATCGTCTGAAGACTGTCCTTGCTCTTGTGCTTTTGCCTTTTCGTAGGCCTTTTTATAAGCACTTTCTTTGCTCGACCCACAGCTAGACAACATAAATGCGGCACACAATGTGGCGCCTAAAATCATACTTTTCTTCATCTTCTATCCTATTTAGAATTAAACTTACAATCACTTTTTGATGGGCGAAATTACAAAATATATAAGTAAAACACGAAGTTAGCTCGCATAAAGTTTGTTAATTGAACACCATACACGCTTTTTAACATAAATAATGACACAATAATTTTGAATATTAGCATAGTTTTATTACATTTGCTAAAGTATTGGATATGGCACAGCTAACAGGCTTTGCCAAATTGCTTCCAATCGTTTATAATAAAAACAATAAATATTAAAACTAAAAAAGGTATGAAAGCATTAGGTTACATTGGCGCATTCTTAGGTGGCGCTATCGCAGGTGCAGCCCTCGGACTGCTGGTTGCCCCTGAAAAAGGCGAAGACACACGTGGTAAAATTTCTGACGCTGTTGACGATTTCTGCAAGAAACACAACCTCAAGTTGAGCCGCAAGCAGGTAGACGACCTCGTTGACGACATCAAAGACGCCGTTCCAGAGTCGATTGTTGAATAAACATGAGCATGTTCTCTACAGATAACAACGTAGAAACCATTGGGCAACTCGTAGAAGTGCTCAAAGATTACATCGGGCTTCAAAAAGAATATGTGAAGCTCGATGTAATTGAAAAGGTGGTGCGTCTTATCACCGCTGTAACTTTGTTAGGCATTCTCACAGCCTCGATTATGATGATTATCATTTTCGGGTCGTTTGCTGTCGTCTACGCTTTGGCACCTTCATTAGGTATGGCCACTAGCTTTTGTGTGGTGGCGGCTTTCTATATTGTGCTGTTCTTGCTAATCTTCGCTTTCCGAAAGCAATGGATTGAGAGGCCTGTGATTAGAATTCTTGCGAGCATCTTAATGGATTAGGATATGGAAAACGATATTATTCATTCGCCGTCTTACACTTCGCTCACACAGATTAGAGCGAAAAAGGAGGCAGTAAGAAAGCAGATTGTAGAGGAAGAAGACAAGGTTAGGGTGCTATGGGACAAATTGTTCACTCCTAACGACAAGGAGAACACTTCGCCTTCAAAGCGTATTTCAGACATGGTAAGCACTGGAATTAGCGTTGCCGACACGCTTATTCTTGGATGGAAACTATATCGAAAATTCACAGGAAAACCACTATTAAAATTTAAAAGCTGGTTTTGATAACCGCCGTAACGGCATCTTGCTTTTACAATTGCCTACAAGACTTCCATTTTTTTAAAAGCAATGACGCAATGTTTTGTGCCTCTGCATTCCTTAAGATGCAACAAAAGGCACAATATTCACTAAAAGCTTACTTCTTGTAGTAGCCTTTCAACAATGCGGGTATTGATAAACCCACTTTTAAAGGCATTAGATTTTCCCCTTAACAACAGCAGAATTTTCCCTTAACAATAAATGCGGATCGGGTATTTAAAGCTCGATCTGCATTCCATCATAACCCAATTCAACACCTTGGGGCAAACGTTTACTGGCTTCTTCGTGGATTCCTATACGATGGGTGAGATGTGTAAGCACTGTTCTTTTTGCCCCTAAGCGCTCTGAAAAGGCGATTGCCTCATCCACCAATTGGTGTGAATGATGCTCTTTTTCAAATCTAAGGGCATTTATAACCAGTACTTCCACACCTTGTAGATTGGCTATTTCTTCTTCTGCAATGGTTTTCATGTCGGTGATATAGGCCAACTTATCAAATCTAAAAGCCAGGATAGACAGCTTACCATGCATCACTTCTATGGGCATCACTTCAATATCGCCGAAAGTTAAGGTTTGATGGGGTGCAATAGCATGCAACTTAAGAAGTGGAACACCTGGATATAGTTTATCTGAGAAGCAATAAGGCATGTTGTGTTTCAAATCTTTTACCGTGGAAGCGTTACCATAGAGGTTTATATCTCCAAAACTACAATAGGGCCGAAGGTCGTCAATACCTCCCACATGGTCGTAATGAATATGGGTAAGCAATACGCCATCAATGGCACGAAAGGCATGAGGCATGAGCTGCTGACGAATATCAGGACCACAATCCACTAGTAATCTGCTCGCATTGCTCTCCACTAGCAGCGCGCAACGCAAGCGTTTGTCTTTGCTATTTGTACTTCGACATACCGCACAATCGCATCCCAACACAGGTACTCCATTAGATGTACCCGTACCTAAAAGCGTAAATTTCATCTTATATTAACCTCTGGATGAATAGTAATGCCAAATTTGGCTTGCACATCCAACTGTATTTGCTGACAAAGCGCCAAAACTTCTTTGCCATCTGCTCCACCTTTATTTACCAAAACCAATGCTTGTTTATGATGAACGCCAGCCCGTCCCAGGGTTTTTCCTTTCCATCCGCATTGTTCTATCATCCAGCCAGCTGGTATTTTCACGTGTTCATTATCTATAATATAATGTGGCATGTTGGGATATAGCTTTTGTAAGGCTTCAAACTGGCCTCGTTCTACGATGGGGTTCATAAAAAAACTACCAGCATTTCCCTCTACTTTCGGGTCGGGCAACTTCTCATTTCTTATATCAATGATAATCTGTCTCAACTCGCTTGGCGTGGGTGTAGCGATACCTTTCTCGGCCAATGCCCCCCTAATATTGCCATAATCAAGATGCGGAACAAAGTTTCTGCTAAGCCGATAGGTTACATGCGTGATAAAAAAGCGGTCTTTCCAGTCTTTTTTAAATCTACTCTGCCTGTAAGCATATTCGCATTGAGCATTGGTTATATATACTAAGTGCCCTGTTTTGATTTCAATAGCTTCAATCTCGGTTATCAAATCTTTCACTTCTGCGCCGTAAGCTCCAATATTTTGCACGGCACTTGCTCCCACTTCGCCAGGTATCAGCGACAGGTTTTCGGCTCCGTGCAAGTTTTCGGCTACACATTGGGCCACAAGTTCATCCCAAACCACACCCGAACCACTTCGCAACAGCACATGGTCGGCACCATCATCGCTACTTTGCACACCCAATATGCGCGAGTGAACAACCGTTCCATTATAGTCGGCTGTTAATAGCAGGTTGCTCCCACCACCTAAAATCAACAATTGTTCGCCGCTAGCCACCAAGCTTGGAAGTACGGTTTGAGCTTCTTCCACATTATCAAAGGCCACATATCGTTTGCATCTGGCATTGATACCGAAGGTATTATGCGCCGTGAGGTCGTAATTATAAAGGTCTGTCATATATAATACGAGCCTAACTATTAAACTTCATCAGTTTCCATTTGCCCTTCACAACCTTGAAGTTCATCTCGGTTTCCATACCATTAGCCACCCCTCTAATAACGAACAATTTGCGATTGCTCTCAGTGTACTTTTGCCCATAGATGATGTTATAAATCTCTCCATCGGGTATCAGCCAAGGTTTAAACGATGGCCACTGCTCGGGCGTTATCGAACCAGTTATCGAACTAAAGTCGTCGTCAGGATCAGGAGCGGTAAACTCCACTAAATCGTTAAGACTTTGAACCTGAAACGCGCTGTCTGAAGCAAAGCGTTGGTAAAATTGTAAGAACGAAGCATTCGTGGTTTCGCTTATATGCTTAAGACCCATCGACGTGAGCGTCCACTGTCCGTTGATGCGATTAAACAGGTATTGCTTCACGGATTTGTTCTTAAACGTAATTTTTTCGATTACCACATGGTCGATTGTAGTGTCTTTCACCAAGTCCATCTGCTTCACATTGTCGAAAATAAGCGTATAATAACCTTGCTTCATAAAGAAGTGTTCCATACGCCAATCTTTTTTCTCAATGCGCTTCACCACCTTATCGTTTTGGTAAACGTCCAACGGAAACTTTATGCGCGTCAACTGCAATTTGCGGTTTGCAGCGAAATTAAAAACAAAATCATCGAACAACTCATCGGCCGCCTTGGGCATGGGCTGTTCTTCTATAATACTTTCTAGGGTGTCACGTGCCGTTGTATCAACCTGCAAGGAGTCTATTCGGATGCTGTCGGCAACGGATTTCTTATCTTTACAGCTGGTGGTTGTACTCCCTATCGCTACCAACACCACAGCCATGATGGCAAAGAAAACTAGTTTCTTCATCTTTATTCTATTCTTTTCTAAAACTTTTTGTTAGTCTCTCAAATCTTTCATAACTACGGAGAACACCTTCTTGTGCATTGTTTTCATACCATAGAGGTGCACCGTAACTCATGCAAAAGTACAACTTTATTTCCACACCATGTTTATTTCAATATAAAAATATTAACTTTGCATTCAAATTGTAATAACACAATAAAAGATGATACTCGATAAGATAGACCAACTGTTGAAAGAAGTGAGCAATCTCTCGGCACAAAATGCCGACGAGATTGAACAACTGCGCCTTAAATACCTCAGCAAAAAGGGCGACATCACTGCTCTGATGGCCGACTTCCGCAATGTGCCTGCAGAACAAAAGAAAGAGGTGGGCATGAAAATCAACGAGTTGAAACAGCTTGCACAAGACAAACTGAAAGAACTGAAAGAGTGTGTTGGCCAACAAAATAAGGCCGAAGACGCACCCGACCTTACTCGTACTCCCTACCCCATCAGGCTAGGAACGCGCCATCCGCTAACTATCGTGCGCAATCAAATCATTGATATTTTCCAACGAATGGGCTTTACGCTTGCCGAAGGACCTGAAATCGACGACGACTTGCACGTGTTTACCAAACTAAACTTCGCGCCCGACCATCCAGCTCGCGACATGCAAGACACTTTCTTTATCGAGAGCAACCCCAACGACGTTACGAAAAGTGTTATCTTACGCTCGCATACGTCTAACGACCAAAGCCGAGTGATGGAACGCCAACAACCGCCTATCCGCGTGATTTGCCCTGGGCGCGTGTTCCGCAACGAGGCTATCTCGGCACGCGCGCACTGTTTCTTCCACCAACTAGAAGGCTTGTACATCGACAAAAACGTGTCGTTTACCGACCTAAAACAGGTGTTGCTTACCTTTGCTCGCGAGCTTTTCGGTCCCGACACCGACATCCGCCTGCGTCCAAGCTATTTCCCCTTCACCGAACCAAGTGCAGAAATGGACATCTCTTGCCACATCTGCGGTGGCGAGGGCTGTGGTTTTTGCAAACACACGGGTTGGGTTGAAATCCTTGGTTGTGGCATGGTAGACCCCAATGTGCTTGAAGCCTGCGGCATAGACAGCACCGTTTATTCGGGTTATGCCTTTGGTTTGGGCATCGAACGCATCACCAACTTGAAATATCACGTGGCCGACTTGCGTATGTTCTCCGAGAACGACGTTCGTTTCTTGCAAGAGTTCCAATCGGCTAACTAATCTGCGCTTGCAATGTGCAGCCCTTATCAAGGCAAATGCACAACATAATATTTTAAACCGCTGACAATTTTGTCGGCGGTTTTTTTATTCTATTCTGCGTCACAACAATATACTGCATCTAATCTTATTGTTAGGATGTACCCCCATTCATAGTGCAACGTCCAACTCCTTTTTAATTCGTTCGTATTTGTATTTCTCTGGCTCAAAAAGTATTCATAAAAACCCTCTTCTCGTCTTTTTTCTTCAAGTTAAAGCTGTTTTTCTACTTTTATTCATCCCGCAAATATCCTATTCGTTAATATCTATCGCAATACATATTATGTGGTGTTATCAGCATGTAAGCAGTGTGTTTGGTTCGCAAAGCAAGACGTAGGCTGTGCGAAGAGTAAGTTTTTTACGTAAACCACTTTCTTAAAACATCCTATAACATTAATCACCAAAAGGTTCTTTCTAAAATCAAATTGGCCCTTTGCAAACTATATTCAGCGTCTGCAAAGGGCCTTAAAAATTTATTTAGCAAAAGGGAACGTCACCCAAGGACTCTTTGGGTCGGTTGTTAGTTTCTTAATCTTATCGCTTTCAATCTTCAATTCAACGTTTGAAGTACCCCAGAGGGCATAACCAATAAGATAACTCTTGCCATAATCTTCCCAAGAAGTGAGCGAACGATGAGCCAATTCGTCGGCCACATCCATAAATTCCCAAAACTCGGTCTCGTTGATATACTCCGAATCATAACACAAACGCACAATGAAAGCAAAACGAGTGATGTTCCAGCCATCTGTTCCTATACGTACAAGTTCGTTATGATCTTTAACAATGCCATACTTCACTAGTGTGGGCATCGCTTTAAAAGCATTCTCTATCTCCTTAGCACAGCTTCGCGCATCCTTATCCACCATGAATGTATCGCTTAGATATTTATCGATGGCCTGCTGGTCGTTGAGTTTGAATGCCTCTGCTATATGCGGAATATTACTCTTTGTGCAAAGCACTTTCAACTCGGTAAGAACGCTAAGTGCCGAGTCACGATCGTTTATTTGCCAATCATTTTGAAGGCAATCTTTACGCTCTTGCCACGTCATGTCACTCTTCAAACTGTTCATATAAAGTTTAAGAGACGAAGAATAAATACCACTCAAAAGCAGCTTTCGTTGCTGGTCTTTGTTCAATGTAGTTTTTTCGTCTAATAGGAAACCACCAAAAACAGAACGCAACATGCTTTTTAATTCAGCCATATAATGGTACAATCCGCCCAAAATAGCAATAGCAAAGATTAGATAGAAAATCCAATTATACGAGCCATCACCATCTCCCGAGCCTCCATGAGTTCTAATACGAAACCTTTCAGCAGCCTCAACTTGCTGTGCAACAAAGCACATCACTACCATCAAACCAAAAATGTTTTTCTTTTTCATATAGTTAATTTCTAGTGATTTAAGCCAATGCCTGTCGCAAGTGCGCAACAAGCAATGGCTTTCTGATTGTATTATGTAAGTAAATATGTTTATTTGTCAAAAGGAATGGTTTTCCAAGGACTTTTTTCTTTCGTATATAGTTCCTTTGCATGGTCAGCCATCACTTCAAAATAGTTGGCTGTGCCACACCATAAGCAACGTCCTATGATATAGCTCTTACCGAAATCTTCCCATGAACGTATTGTCTGATGGGCTATATCATCGGCTGCCTCAATATAATCCCATAATTCTTCGTTGGTGATATAACCATGCTCATTGCACACTCTGGCCATAAACACCAACCTACCTGCATCCCAAGCATCAGGGCCAATGCGCACAAAGTCGGCTTCGTCTTTGATGAGTTGTTGTTTCATTAACGGCTCAATAGACTCGAAAGCAAACTTCACCTGTTCCCAACAGGCGTACATATCATCTTCGGTTTCACAGGTTTCGGTGATATACTGCTGAATAGCCTGTTTGTTTTTAAGCTTCAACGCCTCTACCACCTGGGGGAAGAAACGGCGTGTGCCTTCATCCCTAAGATAATCCAGCATGGCAATAGCCGATTCACGGTCGGTTATATCCCAACCTTGACCGAACATTTGCTCGCGACTGCCAGCCGACAAGCCCGTTGTTACCACATTTAAATAAGCGCCTTTCTGACAAGAGAAGACACCACTAAGCAACAATTTGCGCTGTTGGTCCGTACTCAAGTTGGTGTTTTTGTCTATACGAAAACCACCAAAGACGGCGTAATAAAATGATGCAAAAAATGATAGCATAATTAGTTATGTATTTTTAAGGTTATTATTTCTTACCCTTAGCAGCTTTCTGAGTGGCTGCATCTGCGGGCATTTTGTTTTCAGGTCGTGTAAATCCATCTTTCTGAGCACGTTCGCTCATCGTCTTAATACGCTTGTCAAGGTCGGGGTGAGAAGAGAACATACGTTTCCATTTGCTGTCTTTCTTATAGCCTGCATCCTCTTCAAGTTTCTTCAGTTTCTCGAACGACAAGGCAATAGCCCAAGGATTCTTATTGTTTTTCTTCAAAAACTCGTAACCGTAAGCGTCTGCGCTGCTTTCTTGCTGTTGCGAATAGGTGGCATTGAGTAAAGCCTCACCCAGATCGCCTAGCTGAGAGTCACTCAGCGCAGCTGCCTTTCCATTGGTTGAAGAGACACCATCTTTCAAAGCCGAGGTTAACAAAGCTGTGCGGAATGCGTTTTTCGAGTCTTTGTGTGCCACGTGGCCTATCTCGTGACCAATTACGCCGAGCAATTCCTCATCGGTCATGATGTCCATCAACGAAGAGAATACACGCACACTGCCATCAGCACAAGCAAAGGCATTAACATCAATAACATAATACACCTTAAAATTCAAAGGAATACCTTCGACGTTGGTTAATCCAGAAGTAAGTCTCTTTAAACGAATAGCATAGGGGTTGTCATCGGGACAAACTTGATTGTGCTTGTCCATCCAATCGATGTATTCCTTCACATAATTCTGCACGTCGGCATCTGTCAAAGTAGCCGCCTTCACTGCTTTTGCTGCTCCTCCCACTGCCTTTTTAAGATTAAACTGTGCCATAGCAGGCGTTGTGTTTAGTAAACAAAAGGCTGCAACAAACATTGTTGATAAAACTTTCTTCATAAATTAACTTGTGTTATAATTATAAATATTGAGCAAAGTTAAGCAAAAATACTTTTGCCTATTACACTTTCCTATTTTTTAACACTACATTCCTTTTAGTACCCCGCCAAAGGCAGTTTTAAAGCATAGATAAGCGTCTATCAATAAAGCATTTAGTTCTTGAAAGTAGTCAAAATTAAATGTTAATTAAATTATCACCTGCCCTCCTTAGCTTAAATTTTAATAACACTTTTGGATTAGAAACACAAGTTTTTCAGCTGTCTTATTTAGATAATGAGAGATACTCGCACACCAAGAAATCTATCTCCCCCCCCTCGCATCATACATTGATGTTGTGCCAAATAGAAAAAGTGGTTGACAAAGCTTGCTAAACCATTTATGTTTCAAACACATCAATATTAAATTAGAGGCAAGAATTAACCTAACGCCATTAGGTTTGAGCAAGCAGAAAGTTGTCTTTGGTACTCATCGTCACACACTACCCACAATTTTGTAAAGTTTCAAGATGTTTATTTAACAAAAAATACGGCATTATTTCGAGTCATCTCTCCTCTTGGCTGCATAAATTAAATTCTTGCATGGGGTATTTTGCATAAATATCGCAAAACACAACTATTACAAGCTTGGGCTAAGCCTAATAAATAAATGAGAAGAAGCAGGTAAAAAAGGCTAAATGCTGCAAAATACCGTGCGTTTTGCAGCAAAACGCAGTGCTAACTCCTACAAAACGCAGTGCTAACTGCTACAAAACGCAAGGTTAAATGCAGCAAAACGCCAAGCTAAAACCTACTTTTAACAACAAAATAAGAAAAACACAACAGTTTTCTGCCTTCTACTACGACATCGATACAAGTCATCAACTGGATAAATACGATGCATTAAATGCGTAAAACTGTATAATTAGCACTTTTTCGACCTTAATATTTCTGAAACAAAAGAACAAAAGAGAGTCGAAAAAAGGAGAAAAAGCACCTAAAACACGACTTTTTGAAACAAAAACAACATTATGAACATCCGTCGTCTCGTTCTCCGTGTTTTTCTTCTTCACCTAAACATCAGTTCACAACACACTAACACACAACATCTTACAATCAAAAACCACCAAAACAGCATTAAAACAGCAATAAATAGCTACAATCTGCCGTCTGTTTTAAAACGCTAAAATAAGAGGTATTCAAAATGATGTTTTGTAAAACATAAAGAAATATATTAACTTTTCATTCAGCCCAAATGTTATTAGAGCCTATACATCTTTTATTTTATTGTTGGCATCTTGTCTGTCTTTGTAACGCAGGCGTAGCGGGCTACATCAAGTTGCAAAGACAGACAAGATGCCAACAAGAAAATAAAAGATGTGAGAAAACAACACAAAAACAAAAGTTAAGGAAACATTGTGGTATAATGCCCGATTGGGGTTTAACGTATAACAAAACTCGAGAGAGCATCATAATGCAATGCCCAAACTCACACCCCTGAATAAGAAAAATAGGCGCTAACAGGGCGTAAACACATCAGAAACATTTGCATCACGGAGAAAGAAGACCATCGAACACTGAATTTTTCTGTCTCCCCAAACGCCAAAAGCAACGAAAGACGCTAGGTTATGGCGCATACAAACACAACCATCGCCTAGCGTCTCTCACCGCTTTTCTAGGATAAACCTATTCTAAAAATGTAGAAACAAACCTCGCCAGCTATAACAGCAGTCCTACGTGAATGTCTCTATCAATATTAAGCAAACAAGCTTGAAACAACAAGCATTGCGCATTATTTCTTCTCTAACCGATAACCTTCAATAGCAACCCCAAGCGTAGCGGGCATTTTCTTCCACGAATTTTTAATAAGATTTCGTACATAAGAAAAGCGCATGTGTGCGGGGAAATGCAAACTACCATTACCTCCCGACACAAGAGACAATCCCACATAATAGGTCAATCCCTTTTTTAGATATATTTTTTCTGTAGCCTTAACCTTCACGTCTGTGTTTTGATTGGCTGGAGTCAGCGTGAAATAAATGGGTTTTGCCTGTACAGGCACGAAAGCAGAGCCCACAAGTTCGTATACAATAACGCGAACAACACAACGTGTATAGGTACATTTTCCCACTTTAAATTGGAAATTAGCCACCGCATAATCTTTTTTAGAGGTAAAAGCCGGGCCAACTTCGAGGTCACCTAGCTGCTCTTTGCCAAATGTGGCATCGCCTGGGAGTTTCATTCCCTTGCCAAGTATAGGTTCCAACGTGAGCTTCTTGGCCACCACAGCAACGCCACCCAGACTATAAGCCAAATCTTCCATAACAATTCTTACATCACCTTGTTGATAAAGACTACGCGGAATAACTTTCGTTTTAAAACTAATATGACTCACTTTCATGTCACCAGTAGCATTATCAGGCAATTTTATGTCGAAATTTCCATCAATATCCGAAATACAAAAGACGCTATCTACGCATACCGTAACGTATTCGATGCCGTTTCCTGCAGCATCAACCACGCGACCACGCACGTTGCTTTGCGCATTAGATGATAATATCCAAGCGAGATTGAACGCAACTAAAAGAAACAAAAACTTTTTCATGTGCTATTATAAACTAATTACAATTACAAATATATTCAAAAGGAATAGCAAAGTTACAAAAAAAGTAAAAAACACATATATTCATTCTAGAACTTTAACATTACACAGCCAGCTAAACACTGTAATCCACCCGCATAATAGGTATCGGAAAGATGCACTATAAACAAAAAACACTACAAGAAAACAACTTAACAACGCACCTCAACACAACCATCAAAAAAGAAAGAGCATCCCGCAAAAGCGTGCTATTTGCCACAACCTCACACCAATGCAAGCATTGAAAACAAAGACAAGAAAGCTAACCCGAACCAATAATTTGCATAATCCAATGAAAACCACTACCTTTGCATGGTTAAAGCCGAAAAAATAGGTCGGCACATAACATCTATTCAAGTTGTACATAATTATAAAACAAGATAAAAGAGAATGATAACTGTTACAAATCTTGCTATTCAATTCGGTAAGCGAGTGCTCTACAAAGACGTGAACATGAAGTTCACTTCAGGAAACATTTATGGCATCATCGGTGCAAATGGGGCTGGAAAGTCCACCCTTCTCAAAGCCATTAGTGGCGAACTAGAACCCAACAAGGGTACGGTGGAGCTGGGACCAGGCGAACGTCTTTCGGTTTTGGATCAGGATCACTTTAAGTTCGACGAATATCGCGTTATAGATACTGTGCTGATGGGTCACCAAAAGCTATGGGACAACATGAAAGAACGCGAAGCTCTATATGCGAAAGAAGAAATGACCGAAGAGGATGGCAATCGCGCAGCCATACTGGAAGAGAAGTTTGCTGAAATGAATGGCTGGGAAGCCGAAAGCGATGCAGCACAAATGCTGAGCAACCTGGGCGTGCCTGATGCCTTGCACTATAAACAAATGAGCGACCTATCAAACAACGAAAAAGTGCGCGTGATGCTGGCAAAGGCTCTATTTGGCAACCCCGATAACCTTTTGCTCGACGAGCCTACCAACGACTTAGACCTCGACACTGTAAACTGGCTTGAGGAATACCTAGGCAACGTGGAACAAACGGTGCTCGTTGTTAGTCACGACCGTCACTTCCTCGATGCAGTGAGCACCCAAACGGTGGATATCGACTTTGGAAAGGTTACCATTTTCTCGGGTAACTACTCGTTCTGGTACGAAAGTTCGCAGTTGGCTTTGCGTCAAGCACAAAACCAAAAGCAGAAAGCCGAAGAGAAACGCAAGGAGTTGGAGGAATTTATTCGTCGCTTCTCTGCCAATGTGGCAAAAAGTAGACAAACCACTTCGCGTAAAAAGATGCTCGAAAAACTTAACGTTGAAGAAATCAGACCTTCAAGCCGCAAATACCCCGGCATCATTTTCCAGATGGAACGCGAACCTGGAAACCAAATTCTAGAGGTTGAAGGATTGAAAGCCACCGACAATGAGGGCAACGTTTTGTTCGACAACGTGTCGTTTAACGTGGAGAAAGGTCAGAAAGTGGTGTTCCTTAGCCATAACCCTAAGGCCATGACGGCACTCTTCGAGATTATCAATGGCAACCGCGAAGCCGATGCTGGTACCTACAAATGGGGCGTTACCATCACTACTGCTTACTTGCCTTTAGATAATACCGAATTCTTTAATAGCAAACTGAACCTTGTTGACTGGCTCAGTCAATACGGACCAGGAAACGAAGTGGTAATGAAAAGTTATCTAGGACGCATGCTCTTCTCGGGCGAAGACGTACTTAAAGAGGTGAATGTGCTATCAGGAGGCGAGAAAATGCGTTGTATGATTGCGCGCATGCAAATGAAAAATGCTAACTGTTTGATACTAGACACACCCACCAACCACTTGGACTTGGAAAGCATTCAGGCCTTCAACAACAACTTAGTGGGCTTTAAGGGTAACATACTCTTTGCCAGTCACGACCACCAATTCATACAATCGATAGCCGACCGTATTATCGAACTAACACCCAGTGGCACCATCGACAAGCTGATGAGCTACGACGACTACATTTACGACCCTGCCATTAAGGAACAAAGGGCCAAAATGTACAACGTATAAAACAGGTTGGCAAGGTATTTGCTAGATTACTTACAAAGACTTAATACAGTAAACAAACAAATACACATTTGGAATGAACGAAAAAATGACAGACGAAAACATGGAAAAGAAGGCCAACAGCAACCTCCAGAACAACGAGGAGGCTGTTGACCTTAACCAAGATACAAACAAAGACGAGGCTAACGAGCCACAAGAACAACCACAAGCAACCGAAGAAGACAACTCTACGGAAGAAGAAAAAATTACACAACAACTGGAAGAGTTGAAAGATAAGTATCTTAGAACTGTGGCTGAATTCGACAACTTTAAGCGTCGCACACTAAAAGAAAAAACCGAACTTATTCTTAATGGTGGTGAAAAAGCCATCACTGCCATTCTACCCATTATCGACGACATGGAAAGAGCCATTGAAAACGCACACAAACAAGAGTGCGTTGATGCAGTGGAAGAAGGCTGGGAGCTGATTTATAAAAAGCTACTAAGCACTCTCGAGGGTATGGGCGTGAAGAAAATTGAAGTTGAAAACAAAGATTTCGACGTGGATTTCCACGAAGCTGTGGCTATGGTTCCAGGTATGGGCGATGATAAAAAAGGAAAAATCATCGACTGCGTGCAAACTGGTTATACCCTTAACGATAAAGTTATCAGACATGCCAAAGTGGCTGTTGGACAATAATTGACCAGGCTGAAAAGGAAAGAAAATGGCAAAAAGAGACTATTATGAAGTGCTGGGCGTTGACAAAAACGCTACGGAAGACGAGATAAAAAAGGCTTATCGCAAACTCGCCATCAAATATCACCCCGACAAAAACCCCGACGACAAGGAAGCCGAAGAAAAGTTTAAAGAGGCTGCTGAAGCTTATGATGTGCTGCACGACCCCAATAAACGACAACAATACGACCAATTTGGCTTTGACGGACCTGCTGGAGCAGGTGGTTTCGGTGGCTTTGGTGGTGGTTCGGGCATGGATATGGACGACATATTCTCAATGTTCGGCGACATCTTTGGTGGGCATAGAGGCTTTGGGGGCTTCTCTGGATTTGGCGGAGACGCACGTGGTGGCCGACATGCACAATACAGAGGAAGCGACTTGCGTCTAAAAGTGCGCCTGTCGTTGCAAGAGATTGCCACAGGTATCACCAAGAAGTTTAAAGTTAAAAAAGATGTTACCTGTAATCATTGCCATGGAACTGGCGCTGAAGAAGGTAGCGGAACAGAGACTTGCCCAACATGTAAAGGACAAGGTATAGTTACAAAAACTGTGAGAACCATGCTAGGCATGATGCAAACTCAAAGCGAATGCCCCACCTGCCATGGCGAAGGAACGGTTATTAAGACCCCTTGCCATAGCTGTAAAGGCTCTGGTGTGATCAAAGGTGAAGAAGTGGTAGAGATTAAAATACCAGCTGGAGTGGCCGAAGGAATGGTGGTTAACGTCCCTGGAAAAGGCAACGCAGGCAAACGAAACGGCATAACTGGCGACATACAAGTGTTTATTGAGGAAGAACCTAACGACACATTCGTGCGCGATGGCAACGACCTTATATATAATGAACTACTAGATTTCCCCACTGCTGCCTTGGGTGGAAGCCTCGAAATACCACTGGTAGACGGCGGTAAGGTGAGAATGAAAGTTGCTCCTGGAACACAACCGGGAACTGCCTTGCGATTGCGAGGCAAAGGTTTGCCTGCCATTCAGGGCTATGGCTCGGGTACGGGCGACCTCATTGTAAACCTTAGCGTGTATGTGCCTAAGGCAATGACAAGCGAAGAGAAGTCCATGCTAGAGAAATTGTCCGAAAGCGATAACTTTAAAGGCGACAAAGCCACAAAAAAAACAATATTCCAAAAATTCAAGAATTACTTTAACTGATGAACTATCAGGAGACAATTCAGTATCTATACAATAGCACCCCTGTTTTCGAACATGTGGGTGCTTCTGCATATAAAGAGGGCTTAGACAATTCGTTGGCACTAGATGAACACCTGGCTATGCCCCATCGCCAGTTTAAAACCATCCATGTGGCTGGAACCAACGGCAAAGGGTCTACCGCGCATACGCTGGCAGCCATTCTTCAAGCATGTGGCTATCGCGTGGGATTGTACACATCGCCCCACCTTATCGACTTTCGCGAGCGCATTCGCGTTAATGGAGAGCCACTTTCGGAAGCCTATGTGGTGAATTTCGTGGCAAAACATCGCGATTTTTTCGAGCCATTGCATCCCTCGTTTTTCGAATTAACCACTGCTATGGCCTTCAGTTACTTTGCAGAAAGTAGTGTTGACGTAGCCGTTATCGAAGTGGGTTTGGGCGGAAGGCTCGATTGCACCAACATTATCAGTCCTGTGCTCTCGGTTATCACCAACATCAGCCTCGACCACACTGGCTTTTTGGGCAACACCTTGGCACAAATAGCTTCTGAAAAAGCAGGTATTATAAAGAAAGAAACGCCTGTTGTTGTGGGAGAAACCACAGCAGAAACACACCCTGTGTTTGCAAACAAAGCCAAAGAAATGCACGCGCCCATGGTTTGGGCCGAAGAAAAACCCGAAGTGTTACAGTGGCAACACCGCAACGAGGGTGGCATAAGTTTACAAACCCGTAGCTTTGGCAACGTGGTTTTCGAACTGGGAGGCAACTATCAACACCACAACGCCAACACCATCTTAACAGCAACATTGCAATTACAGACTTTAGGCTTTGCCATAACAGCAACAGCAGTGGCTCAAGGCATGGCCAACGTGTGCCAATCAACAGGTTTGCAAGGCAGATGGCAAACATTAAGCACAGCCCCCAGAGTGATTTGCGACACAGGACACAACGTTGCAGGCTGGCAATACCTTAGCACACAACTAGCAGCACAAAGCTATCGCACGCTGCGCATGGTGTTTGGCATGGTAGACGATAAGGATTTAGACACGGTTCTTACGCTCTTACCTAAGAATGCAACCTATTATTTCACGCAAGCTAGCACGCATAGAGCAGTGCCTAGTGAGATTGTGGCGCAAAAAGCAGAACAAAACGCATTGCATGGCCATATATATAATAAGGTAAGAACAGCCTACGATGCAGCCCTAAACGATGCAGAAGAAGGAGATTTGGTGTTTGTGGGCGGAAGTAGCTATGTGGTGGCCGACTTGCTATCAAGCCTTGAAACACCCCCAATAACAACAAATAAACCTTAAAACCAAAGAAAGACAAGTGCGCTCTTTCAACTAAAATTTGCGTACTAAAGGATAAAGATTAAACCAAATATTAGCAAAAGGAAAGCGGTGGAGTTGTCTGTTGAATATTTTTAACACGAAACCACCGCTTTTAATATATTAATATTTGTTGTATTCATTTTTTTTCGTTTACTTTGCAACAAAGTATAACTAAAAACTTTCTTATATGACGAACACAGATAAGGTACAAAATGCATGCGGGCTGAAGCGTGAAGACTTTCAAGCTCGCATCGACGGCAAAGAAACCGATTTGTATATTCTCCGCAACGAAGCAGGAAACGAAGTGGCCATTACCAACTATGGCGGAGCAATTGTGGCTATCATGGTTCCCGATAAGCATGGAAATTTGGCCAATGTGATACAAGGACATGACAATATACAAGACGTAGTAAACTCGCCCGAACCCTATCTCTCTACGCTTGTGGGCAGATATGGCAATAGAATAGCCAAAGGCAAGTTTCAATTGCATGGCAAAGAGTATAGCCTGCCCATCAACAATGGGCCCAATTCGCTGCATGGAGGCAAGAAAGGATTTAACGCTAAAGTGTGGGATGCACTACAAATGAACGATAATACACTTGTTCTGAACTACACTAGCGCATATGGTGAAGAGGGTTTCTCTGGCGAACTCAAAACCACAGTTATCTATTCGTTCAACAAAGACAACGAGTTGGTTATTGAATACATGGCCAAAACAAACAAAAAAACAGTCATCAACCTTACCAGTCACGGTTTTTTCTCGCTCGCAGGTATAGCCAACCCCACACCGAGCATTGAGAATTTGGAGTGCGAAATTAATGCAGACTTTTATATTCCTATTGATGAAGTGAGTATCCCCACGGGCGAAATACGTTTTGTTAAGGACACTCCCTTCGACTTTAGAACGCCAAAGACCATCGGACAAGATATTGATGCCGACCACGAACAAATTAAAAACGGTGCTGGTTACGACCATTGTTTTGTGCTTAACAAGCGCGAAGAGGGCGAACTAAGCTTTGCTGCAAGGATTACAGAGCCCAATACGGGTCGCACAATGGAGGTTTACACCACCGAACCTGGTGTGCAACTCTACACTGACAACTGGGCAGATGGATATAAAGGACAACACGGTGCCACCTTCCCACGAAGAAGTGGTATCTGCTTTGAAGCACAACACTTCCCAGATTCGCCCAATCGCCCCTACTTCCCCTCTGTGGTGCTCAACCCTGGCGAACAATATAAGCAAAAAACCATTTACAAATTCGGAACAAAAGCATAAACCATTTATCTCAATAGACCCGCTCTTTGATTGGTCTGCTATGCCTTTGACTAGATGTGGCACGTTTCTATACAGCTTATTCAATTGCTCTTCGAACAACAAAGTGCGTAACAAACCACACCACATCAGTTTCTTTTCGCAGAAAAAGCCTCAAAGTACAACCGCTAAAGGTTGTGCACACAATCAAAGATGGGCCATAACTAAAAGCATTTATTACTAAAACTAAAATGGAAAATAAACAAGCAAAAAGTGGAAGCATAGTAGCCATTGTCACAATGATGTTTCTCTATGCAATGATTTCATTCGTGACAAACCTCGCTGCACCCATTGGCATCATCTGGAAACAAGCTTTCCAAGGCGATAGCGCCAACACCGTGGGTATGCTGGGCAACGCTATGAACTTCTTGGCCTATCTCTTCATGGGCATTCCCGCTGGTAAGCTACTCTCAAAGATTGGCTACAAGCGCACTGCTCTCGTGGGTATTGCCCTTGGTTTCTTTGGCGTATTGGTGCAATTCCTAGCTGGTGGCGTTGGCGATAAGGTTTCAGGCTTTGCCGTTTACCTGCTCGGAGCCTTCATTTCGGGCTTCTCGGTTTGTACGCTTAACACAGTTGTAAACCCCATGCTCAACCTTTTGGGTGGCGGTGGCAACCGTGGTAACCAGCTAAACCTTGTTGGTGGTACGCTTAACTCACTATCTGGTACGCTTACGCCAATGTTCGTGGGTGCACTTATCGGTACAGTAACGGCCAAAACCACACTCGTAGACATCAACCTTGTACTTTATATCGCCATGGGTGTATTTGCTGCAGCCTTCGTTGCACTGCTCTTTATCCCCATTGCCGACCCACAAATGGGTAAGACTTCAGCCGAAACAGTTTACGAAAGAAGTCCATGGGCCTTCCGCCACTTTGTTCTTGGCGCCATCGCCATCTTCATTTACGTGGGAGTTGAAGTTGGAATACCCGGCACACTAAACTTCTACCTCTCTGATACTGGTGCTAATGGTGGTGGACTTGACCCCGCAACAGCAGTTAAGATTGGCGGTTTTGTGGCTGGCACCTATTGGTTTCTCATGCTTGTAGGCCGTTTCTCTGCTGGATTTATTGCCGATAAGGTATCAAGTAAAACCATGATGATTGCCACATCGAGCTTGGGCATCGTGCTAATCCTGTTGGCAATGGTTCTTGGTAAGAGCACAACAATGGCTATGCCCGTGTTTACTGGCTCGTCATTCCAGTTTGTTACTGTGCCTGTTGCAGCACTCTTGCTAGTGCTTTGCGGTCTTTGCACCTCAGTAATGTGGTCAAGCATCTTTAATTTGGCTACCGAAGGCCTTGGCAAATACTCGGCTGCAGCTTCAGGTATCTTTATGATGATGGTTGTTGGTGGCGGTGTTCTACCTCTCATGCAGAACTTTATTGCCGACAATGCAGGCTATCTCATCTCTTATGCCATACCACTCATCGGCTTAGTTTACATTCTGTTCTATGCCGTTATCGGTAGCAAGAACGTGAACAAGGATATCCGTGTTGACTAACTCGAACGAATGGCAAACAAATTATTAGTTAAACAAATTGCATACACAAAACCTAAAACTCATTAATATGATGGATATTGAACATGTAAGAAGTCGCTTCATCAAGCACTTCGATGGAAAGACTGGCAACATATACGCATCTCCCGGACGTATCAACCTTATTGGCGAGCATACCGACTACAATGGAGGATTTGTTTTCCCAGGAGCGGTAGACAAAGGCATTATGGCCGAGGTGCGCCCTAATGGAACGGACACTGTTATGTGCTACTCTATCGACCTTAAAGACCGTGTTGAATTTAAAGTAGACGACCCTAATGGTCCTCGTGCTAGCTGGGCTCGCTACATCTATGGCGTTATCCAAGAAATGAAAAAGCTTGGCGTTGACGTTAAAGGCTTCAACACTGCGTTCTCGGGCGACGTGCCTTTGGGCGCAGGAATGTCGTCATCGGCTGCACTCGAAAGCTGCTTTGCTTTCGCACTGAACGACCTTTTTGGAGACAATAAGGTGTCTAAATGGGACATGGTACTTGCAGGACAGGCCACCGAACACAACTATTGTGGTGTGATGTGTGGTATTATGGACCAGTTTGCTAGCGTGTTCGGACAAGAAGGTAAGCTCATGCGATTGGATTGCCGTTCTAGAGAGTTTGAATATTTCCCCTTCAACCCACAAGGATATAAGCTTGTTTTGCTTGATTCTAAAGTAAAACACGAACTGGCTTCATCGGCTTATAACCAAAGAAGACAAAGTTGCGAAAACGTTGTTGCTGCTCTTAACGCTAAATTCCCCGAAAAGAAATTTGAGACTTTGCGTGATGCCGACTGGAAAGAGCTTGACGCTGTGAAGGATGAAGTTTCTGAAGAAGACTTTAAACGCGCTCACTTCGTTCTCGGAGAGAAAGACCATGTGTTGGCTGTTTGTGATGCTTTGAACGCTGGCGACTACGAAACAGTAGGACAAAAGATGTACGAAACGCATCATGGGTTGAGCAAAGAATACGAAGTTTCGTGCGAAGAACTTGACTATCTAAACGATTTGGCTAAAGAAAATGGCGTTACAGGTAGTCGTATCATGGGCGGCGGATTTGGCGGTTGCACCATCAACCTCGTTAAAGACGAACTTTATGATAAGTTTATTGCCGATGCTAAGCAGAAATATGCTGCAAAATACAACCGTGAACCCGCCGTTTACGACGTGGTAATTAGCGATGGTTCGCGCAAAGTTTGCTAATAACGCATAACCAATTCAGGCTCATTGCCTGACAGTTGGCCACTAAGCAATAAAATGAAAGAGGATGTGCACAGCTTGTCACATCCTCTTTTTTACGCATTTTACCTTTTCTCGCCAACGCAGTACACAATCTCAATTGGCATTATTATAGTAAACAATGTTTCCTTTGGCAATAATAAACAAGCAACTTTTAGTTAAGCAATTATTGCTGTCTGGTAAAAATAAACAGAAAGTTCTGTATCTCTTTATCCATCGGTATTGCAGCCGTTTTACCCATCCTGGGGCTTGGTTTCCTATTTCAAACTGAAAGTATTATAGAATGCACTTATTTTGATAAGAAAAGACCTATAATAACCGATAATTCTAAGAAATAATAAGGTTAAATCTATTTTAACTAACACAGATATCCCCAAAAAAGTTTTACCGGACAGCAATATTAAGCAATAATATATTTATATCGAAAGCAGCAACAATATGAACGGAAAAACAAAGGCATTACTAAAAGAGTACGCTGCACGCTATGAAACAACGGCCTTCTTAAAGGAAGACCCTGCACGCTTTATGCACCTTGTTCAGGGCACAAACAACCAAGAAACGATGGCTTTCATTGCGGCAAGCCTAAGCTATGGAAACCGAAAGCAATTCTTTCCAAAGATAAATTTCGTGCTGGAAAAGTCGCAAGGCGAACCTTACAACTGGGTGAAAAGCGGACTGTTTGAACAAGACATACCACCAACCGACGACTGTTATTATCGCCTTTACACCAAAAAGATGATAAATAACCTACTTAAAACGCTGCAAACCCTACTCATTGAACATGGTAGTTTGCAGCAATATCTGCAGCACATGGCTGAAAACGATGCATTAAAGGCCATTACAGCACTATGCAATTACTTTAACGAGCATAACAAAACAGGTATTATCCCCTCCAATTCGCAATCTGCCTGCAAACGCCTTTGCATGTTTTTGCGATGGATGGTGCGCGACAATTCACCCGTAGACTTAGGCATTTGGAAAGACTCCATCGACAAACGCACCCTCATCATGCCACTAGACACACACGTTTTGACGCAAGCACAACGCCTAAAACTGCTCAAAAGCAAGTCAACCTCCATGTCTATCGCCAAGAAACTGACACAAGAAATGGCCAAAGTATTCCCTAACGACCCACTAAAAGCCGACTTTGCACTCTTTGGTTACGGCGTAAACCAGGGTCAGGAGTTATAAATATAAGGCCCTAAACACAGCCTTGTCAATATATTCTTCTAAGATAGTCAAAACCTTAGGGCATTATATCCTCCAGTATTTACACTTCAAAAGGATGCAAAAAGTCGAAACAATCTTTCAACTCATCGTAAATGCGCTGTACAGGCAAGCCCATCACATTGAAATAACTACCTTCTATGCGCTGAACACCCACATATCCAATCCACTCTTGAATACCATAGGCTCCAGCTTTATCAAATGGGCGATAACAATCTACATAAAAACTAATCTCATCGGCAGTCAGTTCTTTAAACCAAACCACCGTTGTTACAGCAAAACTACGCTGCCATTGTAGTGTACTAAGCGTAACACCCGTTATCACCTCATGACTTTTACCGCTTAATAAGGCCAACATTTGGTGTGCTTCGTCGGTATCATGCGGTTTGCCAAGTATCTTTCCATCGCACACCACAACCGTATCGGCAGTTAAAACCACCTCGTTCTCGGCCATCGTATCCAAATATGCCGCAGCCTTAGCCTTAGATATATGCACGGGTACTTCGTTTGTAGGCAAATCGTGCGGATAACTTTCGTCTATATCGCGAATTAATCTCACCTCAAAATCGATACCCAAACCACGCAACAGTTCTTTTCTACGTGGCGAATTACTCGCCAACACCAGTCTGTTTTTCATTTTCCTATTCTTTTTTGATAATCACCAGCCAAAGGCCTTTGCGTCTTTCATCCACAAACCCTTAGCTCGCAGCGTCTGTTCTATAACTTCTCGTCCGCATCCCATACCTCCAGCAGCTGTAGCCACATAGCAACTAATCGCCTTAATGTCGGCGCAAGCATCGGCTGGGCAGCATGCACAGCCACAACGCGACATCACTTCGTAATCAGGAATGTCGTCGCCAACAAACATTACTTCGTCGTCAGCTAGACCATAACGTGTTTTAAAATCTTCGTAGGCCAACAATTTCACACCTGCCTTCATATAAATGTCTTCTACTCCCAGTCCTTCGTAGCGTTTACGCACGGCCTTTGTGTCGCCACCAGTGATGATACAGATACGCAAACCCATCTTTTGTGCCAGTTGGATGGCGTATCCATCCTTAATATTCACTGTGCGAAGCGGTTCGCCATCTGCCGAAAGGGTGATAGTAGAAGCCGAAAGCACCCCATCAACATCAAACACGATGGCACGAATGCGTTGTAAATCGTAGTTTATCATTGTGTTATTTATTTGCCAGTTTATGAATCATTTCACTCATCAACTCGTAAAGTCGACGCCGATCTGCATCGTCTATAAGCTGCATTTGTCCCTGCATCACTTTTTTATCCTTTCTCACTGCTGGTCCTGTTTGTGCCTCAAGCGGAGTCATTCGGTGCACCTTAGCCGCTGTTTCGTCTATCAACGGGAGCAACAACCCAAAATCCAGTCCGCGACTCTTCAAGGTCTCACTTGCAAGTGTATAACAAAGGTTCACAAAATTGCAGCCAAACACTGCCGCCAAGTGCATCACACGCCTATCTTCAGATGAAGCAAGATGCACGTTGTTACTTAAAGCGTGTGCTATTCGCCATAAAATATCTTGCGAAAAAGCATTTGCCCCCTCAATTAAACAAGGAATAGTATTAAAATCTAAAGGCTTTTGTTTGGAAAAAGTTTGGAGCGGATAAAGTACACCATGGTTAACAGCCAAGTTGTTAAATACGCTCATTGGCACACTTCCAGCAGTGTGGGCATACACAGCATGCGGATTTAACCTGCAAACCTGTTGAATAACGCCTGGCAACGCATCATCTTTCAGCGCCAAGAGATACACATCGGCCGAATTGGAAAGCTCTTCGAGGCTGCTAACAGCCGATGCGTTCAAGACATTGGCCAACGTTTGCGCAGCTTCTAACGTGCGACTATACACCTGTTCTACACAAAAACCACTCTTAACCAAGGCCAAGCCCAAGCTTGTGGCCAGATTTCCAGCCCCAAGCAACACCATCTTAAACTGCTTAATATCGTTCATGTTCATTAGAAAGTGCCCACATGCACCTGCTCCCAAGGCGCATCATCGTCGTTTTTCAAGGGTAGTTCGCTAGCTTTATGCCCCAAGGCAAGAATGCAAAGCGTATCGAAGCCTTCTGGAATATTAAGAATACCGCGCACAATATCCACTGCACGCTCGCCACTATTCAGCCCACGGTTTCTAACCTGAACCCAACAGCTACCCAATCCCAAGTCTTCGGCCTGCAACTGCATGGCTAAGGTAGCGATAGAGCAGTCTTCAATCCAGCAATCGTTTTCGGCAACATTGGCCGTAACCACCACTGCCACTGCTGCATTTTTAAGTAAAGCAGCCCCCGACTCTTTACAATCTGCAAGTTTTTCAAGCGTGTTTTTATCTTCCACCACCACAAAATGCCACGACCTTCTGCTCTTTGCCGAAGGCGAAAGTAAGGCAGCATTAAGCACCAAGCTAAGTGCTTCGGGGTCTATTTTCTCCTGGGTGAACTTGCGACAGCTACGTCTGCTATGCATCAATTGGGCAAAACTTTTCATCGTTTCTTTTCTTTATTCAATTTTATTAATATCCACTCCTTCGTATTCGTCCATAAATTGAAGCAGAAAGTTGTCGTACACTTTCTTCTTCAGCTTTAAGTCAATAGTGACCACTAGCAAGTGTTTGCCATCGCCCAAAACCTTTTCTTGCATTTCGTAGCTAGCAATGTTCATATTCTTAGCCTTCATATCTTGCAGCACCGCTTTTATTTCGTTGCGCGTTGAAGCCGAAATAGTGAGCAATATGTGGCGCGTACCTATCTTACGCAATATCAAATGCAGGGCTTCAAGACATATCAACACCATCACAGTGGCCGAAGTGGCCAAAGCAAACATACCAGAGCCACATGTTAAACCAATGGCAGAGGTAACCCAAAGACCAGCAGCAGTGGTTAGTCCATGCACCACATGCTTCTGAAAAATGATAATACCTGCACCTATAAATCCGATGCCAGTAACTACTTGCGAAGCAATACGCGAGGGGTCGAGCGACACATTGGTAGCCTCTTGCAAAATATTATCAAAGCCCGAGTGCGACAAAATCATGAACAAGGCACTGCCTAACGACACCAAAAAGTGGGTTCTAAACCCTGCTTCTTTAGCCCTATACTCGCGCTCTAGGCCAATAGCTCCGCCCAGCAAGCCAGCAATAAAAATTCTAAGTGCAAAATCTAAATCCATTATATCATCGGTTTTATAGTTCTTCTAAAGGCACACAACACCAGCGACTCACCTTAATCATCACTCCCATTTCGGGCACTTCTTTTAGCAAGAAATATTTTTTGCTGCTCCGCACCAGTCGTCCTGTTAGTCCTTTTAGTGGTCCATGTTTCACCATAACGGGTGTTCCGCTCTTCAATTTAGCATCGGTGGCCGAAAGAAACTTGCGCATCTCTATTTCAGGACTGCACATCAACATAAAGTCCAGCATCTGCTTAGAGGGTATTTCATAATAAGCGCCAGTGGTTTTATCTTTCTTTATCACCGACATTTTAAATCTAGCCTCAGCAAAAATGCGCTTTAGTGCTGGTTCTTCCTGGCTTTTCTTAATAAATACGAGGTTAAACACCACGGGCTTAAACACGGGTTTGCCGTCGTTGTCGATTGTTTTCTGCTCGCTACATTCCATGGGTACAAAACAAGTAAGTCCTGCTCCGCTGAAATAATTGAGTGCTTCGTTCAGACGCAATGAAAACAAACGCACGGCATACCACGGGTAACCGTCGCCCGCTAATTCGTGAGGTGATGGAAATTCGTCAGTGGCTAATATCTCATTACTCTCTTTTCCAATCATGGATGTGCTGTGCATGTCAGTGCTTTTAATCTGCAAATATAAATAAAAATCCAACTTATTGCAACCTTTTTGACTGAAAAAGCGCTGTTTGACAGACGAAAAATCGAACAACTGCTCTTCTTCATCCTGCAACGCATATATATATTGGTGTTAATAGGCATGAACATCACTCTATTGAGTATGCCTTCTATCACACACGCGCATTAAAATTCTTAACTCAATACTACCTCTTGTCGCAAAATTTCTGTGCGATAAAAACAACAATAAAGCCTACTAAAACGAAAGATGTGATGCTGTGTCACTCGGATGCACCAATCAAACGTTAATCCAAACGTAATTACTTCGCGCTAACAAACACAACATAAATCGCTATCTATCAACAAAAAACATCATCCTGAATAGTCCCATTACAATTAAAGGAACGAGTAATTATTTTTATCTTGTGTAAAAAGTACATCTTTTGTTTGGCTAGATAAAAAACAATTCATAACTTTGCAGTGTAAATAATACACTAGTTTAATTATGGAAGAGTTAAAGTATTGCTACAAATACCCACACCTGGCAGTGACAACCGACAGTGTTATATTTGGTTTCGATGGCGCAAAGTTAAAGGTTTTGCTCATTGAGCGCGGTCAAGAACCACATAAAGGTAAGTGGGCATTCCCTGGCGGTTTCGTTCGTATGGACGAATCGTGCGAAGAAGGTGCGTTACGCGAACTGCAAGAAGAAACAAATATGAGCTGCGCGTATATGGAACAGTTTCGAACTTACAGCAACCCCAACCGCGACCCGCGCGAAAGAATAATTACCGTGGCTTATCTAGCATTGGTAAAAACGCAAGAAGTTCAGGCTGGAGACGATGCAAGTAAGGCGCAATGGTTCGACATTAACGAGGTGCCGCAACTGGCTTTCGACCACGATGTTATTCTTAGCGATGCACTGAAACATCTGCGCGAACGCATACATTTTCAACCTATAGGCTTTGAATTGCTGCCTGAGAAGTTTACCATGCGACAGCTTCAAAACCTATACGAGTCTATTCTCGAAGTGCATTTCGACCGTGGTAACTTCTCGAAAAAAATGCTCCACTTCAACATTCTCACACCCTTAGACGAAACTGTAAGACCTACCCCAAAACGAGAAGCACGACTTTACCGCTTTAATAAAGAAAGCTACGACGATTTAAAACAGAAGGGATTTAGATTAGAGTTTTAGGTGTTTATGACTTATGCCACTTGTAGTGGTCTATTTCACGAGATAATGTGTTTCTAGTTTACGAGATTGTGAGCCTACGAGTTGATAAGTTGGCATACAACCAAGTTGACGAGACCGTGTAGTTGTGCGGTTTATCTTTCTCAAACTCACCCAAAGCCATCCCCCTAAATATTAAGGACCAAGTATTTTCACTTCGACAATCAAAATGAAATAAATCGTAATATCACACAACCAAGCAATAAAAAACAAACAAAATGAAAGACCTACTTATCAGTGTGGCTGTTGGCGACATCGCTGGCATGCCCTACGAATTTGGCAATCGAACGAAGAATTACAATGATGTGAGGCTCTTAAACGCCAAAAGCACATATACCGACGATACAGTATGCACCTTTGCGTGCGCAGAATCGTTGCTCAATCATACCGACATGGCCACTACACTTTGGTCAAGATGCCGCATGGAGAAAGAGCGAGGCTATGGCGGACGCTTTCGCAAGTGGCTCAATCACCCCCATGTAACACCAGCATATAATTCGTTTGGCAATGGAAGTGCCATGCGCGTTGCTGCTGCGGGATTTATGGCTACCACCTCTAGCGAGTGCATTGACCTAGCAATCAGCACCGCCATGCCAACACATAATCACCCCGAAGGCATAAAAGGGGCTGTGGCCACGGCCTTGGCCATATTCTATGGCATGCAAAACAAAGGCAAAACCTTTATTCGCGAAAAAGTGTTAGACGTTTACTATCCACAATGGTCGGGCTGTCTGTACAAAGACATACAACCCGATTACCGCTTCGACGAAACGTGCCAAATAACCGTCCCAGCAGCATTGATTTGCTTTTTAGAAAGCAACGACTATACCAGCTGCATCAAATTGGCCATCGCTTTGGGTGGAGATGCCGACACGCTTGCTGCTATTGCTGGGCCTATTGCATACGCCCATTATAAGTATATGCCTGAAGAACTGTTGAAAGATGCCAAAAACAAGCTTCCAAAATGGATGCTCGATGTGAGTTATGCATTTGATGAACACGTTAATAATACCCTACTAAACGCATCTCTTAAAACGGGAATTAAGCCCACTAACGAACAAACACGCGTCTATAATGGCATTAGACGCCCCCTTTTCACACCTGAAAAGATAACCAGCTTAAACTTGGACGAGGTATTTGTGTTTGGTAGCAATAGTGAAGGCATGCATTGGGGTGGCGCTGCACGCACAGCTCACCGACATTTTGGCGCCATCATGGGCGTAAGTGTGGGCATACAAGGACAAAGTTACGCCATTCCCACCATGGAAGGTGGCTTAGAAAGCATTCGGCACTTCATTAACGAGTTTATCCAATTTGCGCGACACAACAAACATTTATTCTTCTTTGTTACACGCATTGGCTGTGGCATTGCAGGATATACAGACAATGAGATTGCTCCTTTGTTTGTGGCAGCTCGCAATGAAGAGAATATTTGTTTACCCAAAACTTTCGTAAGCTAGTTTTTCGTTAGGTATACCAACTAACCTTGTAGTCAACTAGCCTTTAGCCCTTTTTACAAATGGGCTAAAGGCTGCGCAATGGTATAGCGCTTAACCCCAATTAGTCATTAAACCACAATGTTTCCATAATTATTGTTTTTGTGTTGTTTCCTTACATCTTTTATTTTTTGTCGGCAGCTTGTTGGTCTATGCAACTTAACATAGCCCAAACAAATTTAAGAATAAGACAACAATATGTACTACAACTCACAAAATATGTACAAACCCAAACAAGCTATAAGGTCTAACATCTAAAGCCAAAGCATTTTGCTTATTTTATAAAACTGTTATTCGCCTCCCGTTTGTTAAATCATATTTTTTATTTTACAAAACAGATTTAAAAATTTTCTCCTTCTAGAGAAATTCACCTGCCAAAAAGCATAGTTTAGCCCCATTTTTAACCTTTCTCACAATATTTCCAAACCATTTTTTGAGCGGAAAAACGACATTTTGCACCTTTTTGCGCTTCTATTTGCTCAACTTTGCCTGAATTTTCTTCTCCACAAAACTCACTTTTAGTAGCTAAAAAGCCCTATTTTAGGTGGTTTTTGGTGCAGAAAATCTGCTTTTTTACAACATTCTTGACTTTGTAAAGTGCGCCAAAATTGGGCAAAAGCAGCATTTAGTCTTGCGTTTTGCACCATTTAGCCTTGCGTTTTGCACGAGTTAGCACTGCATTTTGCACGAGTTAGCACTGCGTTTTGTAGGAGTTAGCACTGCGTTTTGCTACAAATAGCCTAAAATTTCGAATAAAACACCTCTAAACTAGTCAAAATTTCGGTTTATCAACATTCACGCTCGAAGTATGTATTTCAACTCATAAAACCTCCGCGAGAATCGATTATTTGCAAGCGAGCGAACTGTTGGTGAGAAAAAAGCCAGCCACAATGTTAAAAAACCAACTATTTATTTTACATTTTAAAAATATCTCTCCAATTTAAAGCCCTAACAAAGCAAGGAAAAATCAGAAAAAGAGGTAATTTTGTTGGCAACTGGAGACAATACATTGCGCTATTGGTAGAAGTAAACAAGTGCTTGGAAATCGAAAACAACTAGAGAAGCACTTATAGGCAAATAAGATTTAGCCTTAAGGCAGAGAATACAGCCTAAATCTGCCCTAAAACAGGTAAAAACTTAGGTATTAAGGCATTCTGAGATGCTTGTATAGCGAGGCATACATCGTTTACTTGTAAGCAACAACATCAGTGTTACCAACAAGCCCTCATCAAAAGCCACAAAAAATGCAAGTTGCCAGTGCTGTTAAAGCCTCACAACTTGCACTTATCACATTTCTAAAGCCCTTACTTACTAATATAGTCTTTCAAAGCGTCTACGTATTGCGCAAAAGCCTTTCGACCTTGGGCAGTTATTCGGCAAACGGTTCGTGGACGTTTGCCTTCAAAGCCCTTCTCCACTTCAATATATCCAGCCTGGCTTAACTTATCAATTTGCACACTCAGATTACCCGCCGTGGCTTCTGTTCGCTCTTTTAAGTAAACGAAGTCGGCCTCATCCAGTCCCACGAGCAAAGAGATTATGGCCAGTCGAAGTTGCGAATGCAACAACGGGTCTAACTCTCTAAACATCATTTACTCCCTATTACGTTAAGCAAATGGCCTGGCAAAATCATGTTGAACACCGAGGCGAAACCAAAAAGTAAGTGCCACCACACGTTAGGGTGGCCAAATAGCAGGCTGTTTAGCATGTAGAACGAGACGATTACAGAAACCAATGGCAGATAGGTTATGGCATGATTGCGAACAATTACGCCCGTCATCGAGGTACCAACACTCACAAACAAGAGTGAGAAGGGCATCATAAGCGACATGTCGGTACTATGGGTAATGAAGGCTGAAGCCATCAAATACACCGTAGAAAGGCAGAACATCAACCCCACTACCATCCAAACGCTATTAAGTGCACGGTCTGTATAGGTAACCACCCTTGGCTTTTTAGACTTCCACGACACAATGCCCCAACACATAAACATGAGCCACCACAGTCCCGAAAACTGATTGTTATGGGTTAACTTAACACAGGCGAACACCACTATACTAAGAACAAATGCGAAATAACCAAAATAGAGAAATCGGTTTCCGCGACCTACTTCGAGGTTTTCTTTCGTCGACTCTATCATTCGAGCAATCAGTTCCAAACTCTCTTGCTCGGTAATTTTCTTCTCTTCCATCACTCATAATTTTTTAAAGTTACACTTCTTTTGAGCGCCTTTCCCACTAATAAGCTTCGGCCGAGTAGCTATTCGTAGGACAATAAATAAGTTTACGTTATAAACTTATCAGCGAAAAAAAATATTGGAACGCACCTTTTAGGAACTATTTCCACTGCAAAGATAAATAAGTTTATAATATAAACCAAGTGTTCTACGAAGAAAATTGCATGCAAATGTAAAGTTTTAACATTTCGACAGCCATTAAGGAGAATTGTAAGGAAGAAGAAAACAAACTCACAACACCAACAGTTGCACATCTCAACACTTTCTGCCGACAAAACTTGCGCACTCGTCTGAATATGGCTAACTTCGCACATTGAAAGGGGCAAGCCTTGTAAAGGCACTCCAAACGGATAGTGCCGTGAGCGAAATAAGCAAGCATTAGCCCTTTGAAATAGGCGAGCAATAGCCCTTTAAAATAAAGCAAATGAAACCACGCGACAAAGAAATACTCAACATTGCCATTCCCTCTATCGTGTCTAACATCACCGTTCCGCTGCTCGGAATGGTGGATGTGGCCATCATGGGCCATCTTGGTAATGCAGCATACATCGGTGCTATTGCCGTGGGCAGCATGATTTTCAATGTTATCTATTGGCTGTTTGGATTTTTGCGAATGGGAACAAGCGGTATGACCTCGCAAGCATACGGAGCGCGAAACCTTGAAGAGGTGACCAAACTACTTCTTCGTTCTCAGCTTATCGGTCTGCTTATCGCCCTCGCCATCATCCTTTTGCAATACCCCATCGCACAAGGCGCATTGTTCTTGATGCGGCCCACAGCCGAAATCAGCCAAATGGCACAACGCTATTTCGAGGTCTGCATATGGGGCGCACCTGCCATGTTGGGGCTATATGGTTTTATGGGATGGTTCATTGGCATGCAAAACACGCGCATACCCATGTTTATCTCCATCATGCAAAACGTGGTAAACATCTGCGTTAGTTTGGTGTTAGTGCTGTTTGCCGGTATGAATATCGAGGGTGTTGCCATCGGAACACTGGTTGCACAGTGGTCGGGGATGCTCGCTGCCGTTGTTTTTTTCTTGGCGCATTATCGACCAAAGCTTCGCCTTCATTTTAACATGAAGGGTGTAATTACGCAGTCGGCCATGACCTCTTTCTTTAAAGTAAATCGTGATATATTTCTGCGCACCCTATTTCTCGTGGCCGTTAACTTCTTCTTTACATCTGCAGGGGCTGCTCAAGGCACAATGATGTTGGCTGTTAACACCCTTCTGCTTCAACTTCATACCATCTTTTCTTATTTCATGGATGGCTTTGCTTATGCGGGCGAGGCCGTTGGTGGCAAATATTATGGTGCAAAAAACAAGTTTGCTTTCAACGATACCATCCGTCGCTTGTTTGTTTGGGGCGGTGCGATGGTACTTGCATTCACCTTATTATATGCGCTGGGTGGGCGTGGTTTTCTTGCGTTGCTCACTAACGACCAACAAGTGATAATCTCTGCCCTACCTTATTTTGGTTGGACCATCGCCCTTCCACTTGCAGGCATGGCCGCATTTGTATGGGATGGTGTTTTTATTGGCATTACAGCCACGCGCGGAATGCTCACCTCGTCGGCCATATCCGCCTTGCTATTCTTTGCCACTTTCTACCTGTTAAGGCCTTTTCTTGGCAACCATGCTTTGTGGTTGGCCTTTATTCTCTATCTTGCCAGTCGCGGATGGATACAAACTTACCTCTTCAAACGCATTGATGGCGTGAGAACTTTGCAGCAAATGTAATACACTAATAGAAGAAAAGAGAAAAAAGAAACATCCCCCTTATTGACCACTGGCCAATAAGGGGGATGCACATTAGTAGGTATACGCCTATTACCCACTACTGATTAAACGAACCACAATGCGGACAGCGCCCTTTTGAATGCATAGCCACACCACAATTGCCACAAATATAACGGCTACGATTATAGGCCATATGCCTGCTAACGGCCCAATATCCATAAACAAGAAGGAGCGGATAGCCCACATAATAAAGTGTGCTGATGCTAAAAACGATGTAGTTGACAGCACAAACACCAGCCAAACCGCAAAGATAGAGCATGGCATCACTAAAGGGAAGTTTATGCCGAATATCGTCTATCGTGGCCAAACCTATGATAAGGATTGCCCAAACAGATGCCAAAAAGAACGATAGCAAGGGCGGAACACTGAAAGGATTGAGCGTGGGATGGTAATAAAAATGACGCCACGTGTCGGCAGCAAACAACTGAATGCTGGCATAAAACGTGGCCGAAGCGGCAACAAGCAAGGCTAATAACGTGGGATAAAACGAGTCAATGTCGCGAATATGTACCAAAAAAGCATTGGCACGCACAATCTTTAGCACCAAATACAACATGCCGATAATACATATCACCACCAAGAAGATGAGCAAATGCACATCAGAGAAGGTTGAAATGAACTGCGAAATGGGGTCGTCGGGCACAACCATAGGCAGCAAATGCGACTCATTTATCCATCCAAAGGTGGACTGATCGCGGGCTAGTTGCACCCAAACAGAGTCTTCGCCACTTGCAGGAATTATACGAATGTCGGCTACAACCAAATGATTATTGTGCATCACATAAAGCGTATCTAGGGCCACTCCCGACACAACCTCCTCGGGTTGTTGACTGATAAGCGGCAAAGAATCGGCTTTAACCACGAAGTTATAGTTATGCGAATAGTGATGAGAAGCCGAAAACGAGAGCGAATCAAGTTGTTCGGCCGTAAGTTCAGGCGTGCCTTCGTTGTTCTTTGGCTGCTGATGATAACAACCAGAGAAACCCACAAGCAGTACTACAAGCACCCAAAGGTTAAGCTTAAGAAGCTTTTTCATATCATTCTGCATATAAGTCCATTTGACATTCAGCACAATTAAAGTGCAGTCTGAACCGCCTATTATCACCCAATTGCAAGTAAAGCGGCTCTTTCCAAGTGGGTTTTGTGCCACCATGTTTCACACAATGTCCCAGCGAAAAGCGTATGCAATGGCGGCATTGCATCAGCAATGCTTCATCGGGTTGAGGCTTTTTCACCTCAAAGGCGTCGTCAATGTCGACTAATCCCTCGTTTTCGTAGAAGGCTTTCGACAGGTGATTGGAAGCGTTATAAAGATAAGAGTGGCGTTTATATTGAGGTGTCCAAGCCAGCGTTTGTTGTTTTGGGGCTGGCGTAGGCAGCGTTCTAGGCTGGTCGGTAAGGTTTACAGGTGGGTTCATCATGGCGTCAACAGCTCGTCTACGCAGGTCGGCCAGCATACTAGAAGGTATGAAAAGCCCTTCTACATCGGCATCCATATGCACTTCATCGCAACAATAAGGTGTGCCCCCCAACTTAGTTAGCTGCCTATTAATATTGTCGCGTTGTGGTTTTTGAGCTTGTTGGAGTTGGCACTGCAAATGATGCACGCCACTGTTAATATGTTTTCCACCATGCACAATAGCCGTTTCAAGTTGTACACCCTCCTTAGTTGAAGTCAATTTCATGAACAAAGGCACCTTTCGCACAGCCGTTTGTTTAGCCAGGAGTTTACCAAATGCCTCATCGTTATTACGATAGAGCGACATGCCAGGCTTCAATCCTTCTGGCATTTTCAGTGGGAAAAGGCGGTTGCCTTCGGCACGGTTCACCCTAAAGCCCACCAATTCGCGGTCGGCATTGATAAAACACAGTCCGTCGCCATTAGCAAAACTAGCCGTAGAAGCCACATTAAACGAGTTTCCTCGCAATTCTTTCACCTTTCCAACATACTCACCCATGGCCTTAGGTGTATCAAAAGAAGCAATACCTTGCTGTCTGCCCTTGGCAAAATAGTCGGTGTAACCACGGTTAAAGGTTTTTTTCAGACTGGGTTCGAAAGCATATTCCACCTCACCAAGCGAAGCTCTGCAATAGCGTTGCGGATATTTGTGTACCAGCTGATTGAGTTTTTGACTATAGGCAGCCACCACATTCTTAACATAAGCCACATCTTTTAGTCGTCCTTCAATCTTAAACGAAGTGGCTCCAGCTTCGGCCAGTTCCTCCAAATGATTAATCTGACTCAAGTCTTTCATCGAAAGCAGATAGCGTTGGCGCTCAATAACCTCGCCAGAAGCGTCAATGAGGTCGAACTTCATACGGCAAAATTGGGCACAAGCCCCTCTATTGGCGCTACGCGAGAAGCAATGTTGCGACACATAGCACACGCCCGAATAACTAACGCACAATGCACCATGTACAAACACTTCGAGTTCGGCATGGGGGAGCTGCTGGTGAATGCGTTTAATCTCATCAATAGATAGTTCGCGAGCAAGTACAACGCGTTCAAAGCCATGACTAAGCAGCCAATTTACCTTTTCGGGCGAGCGATTATCCGTTTGCGTGCTAGCGTGAAGGGCTATTGGGGGCAACTGCATCTTGAGCAAAGCCATATCTTGCACCAGTATGGCATCTGCTCCAGCCCTATACAGATCCCATATCAAGCGTTGCGTGTCTTCCAATTCGTCTTCGTACACAATGGTATTCACCGTTACAAACACCTTCACACCATAGCGATGGGCGTAAGTGCATAGCTCCTGAATATCAGAAACACTATTGCCCGCAGCGGCTCTAGCGCCAAAACGGCTAGCGCCAATATACACGGCATCTGCTCCATGGTCAACGGCAGCAATGCCACATTCAAGATTTTTAGCTGGTGCAAGTAGCTCAAGTTGTCTCATTTGATGCGGATTTTATTTAATGTCGTTGACATTATACGGTGTTTCTTGATACACATAATAATTAATCCAGTTGCTAAACAACAAGTTGGCGTGTGCTCGCCAAGTTACCATTGGAGGCTGTGTAGGGTCGTTATTGGGGTAATAATTCAGCGGAACAGAAACATCATCGCGTTTACCCCAGTCGCGTTTAAACTCAGTATCGAGCGTGTTTGGCGCATATTCTAAGTGACCTAGAATAAAGATTTCTCGGCCATTGCGCGCCATTACCATTCCCACCCCACTAAAATCCGACTCAGCCACGAGTGTCAAAACTTCATTTTTCAAGATGTCTTCACGCTTCACTTCTGTGTGTCGGCTATGAGGCATGTTGAAATACTCGTCAAATCCTCTGAATATGGGCAACAAAGGTAGCTCTGGTTTATGCTTAAATACGCCAAACATTTTACCATCTAGCGGATATTTATGAATGCCATAATGATAATAAAGCCCAGCTTGAGCTGCCCAACAAATATAAAGCGTGCTGGTTACGTGCGTGCGAGCCCAACTAAAAATCTCGGTTAATTCTTCCCAATAAGTCACTTCTTCAAAGGGAAGATGCTCAACAGGTGCTCCAGTAACAATCATTCCGTCGAACTTTTGGTTACGCATCACATCGAAATCTTCGTAAAAACTCATCATGTGCTCAATCGGCGTGTTCTTTGGAGTGTGACTTTTAAGTTTCATAAAACTCACCTCTATTTGCAGAGGAGTGTTAGAAAGCAAGCGTATGAGGTCGGTTTCGGTTGTTATTTTCAACGGCATGAGGTTGAGCACAACAATCTTTAGCGGTCGAATATCTTGGCTGGTGGCTCTCGAATTGTTCATAACAAAGATATTCTCTCGCATCAATATATCTATTGCTGGTAATTTATCGGGGATACGTAGTGGCATTGCGGTTTACTATAATCAAAGCTAACTAAGACGTGTGACAGGCGAATAACAGGCAAATGGTTTGCCCAGGTATTTTCTTCTCTTGCATTTAGCATATGCAAAGGTAGTATTTTTTTGCGAAATATGAAAGTGATATACCAACTAACCCTTTGGCATAAAGGGCGTAAAAATGCAACAATAACAGGCTTTTAAACCTAAAAGGCTGAATGTAGAAAAGGTTAAATGACGTAAAGGGATAAATTATGCAACGTTTTCGTTAAGCCAAATGAACAATGTCGAGCTTGCTCGTACATTGTCATGGCGAGAAAACGCACTTTTCAAGGAACGAAAAGAAGATTTAACTGCTCAAGTTTACCAGATACAATGACTCATAAAATTGGTGCTTGATTAACGCTTAGAATTTAAAAAAACGAAACAAATAAAACAATTGTCATGTTGATTACTCGCGATAAGCATTGCAAAAAAAGCAAAAGCATTGTGCTAAAAGAGAGTAGGCGATGCGTCGGGAGCCGGTTTCTTAGGTTCTTCAACAGGTACTGCGTCTTTAAACTGCAGCACAAGTTGCTGAGTTTCTTTCAAATCAAAATTCAAATGATACACTCCTCGCAAGGCAGTGCGCTTTATAAGCGAAGCCTGGTTGTGCGACTTAGCAATAAGAAATCGTGATACAAAGGTGTACACCTCCTCGTAACTCACAGGATTGAATAGCGAGTTACAGGCATTAAAAACATGTAGCGCTATCTTTTGCATGGCCAAACCATCTTCTCCGGCTTCAGATAGCACCCTAAAAATTTCTTGTTCGTATAAGGTAGACATATAAATTGCAAAACAAGGGCCACCAATTAAAAGTTGGTGGCCCTTATCTTGTTAAGCTAGCGTGACGAGTTTATCTTCACCTTTAATCTTTCCTTCCTTAAAGAGCCATCCGATACCGAGCAAAACTTCTTCTTCACTCTTATCAGAAGCCTTAGCAATCTCTGCTACACTAAGAGCTTTACCAGCTGACGATAGGGTTTGGTAAACATCACCTGCTCTAAATCCAACGCTTTCTGCGTTTATACCCCATGTGGGTTCGGTAACTTTCTTAGTTGCAGTTTTCTTTGCTGCGGGCTTTTTCGCCGTTGAGTTTTTAGTCTCTACTGCGCTTTTTGTTACTTTCTTTTCTGCCATAGTTATAAAATTTAAGTGTTATGCTCACAGATTTGAACAACTAACACAAATTTATCGCTTGCAAAATTAGTACTTTTATTTAACATATAGCATCTTTTTGTAAGAAAAGTAAAGCGTTTTATAACAATTAGATACGATTTATTGATTTACATCAACTCTTAGATTAAGTTCCTCTAATTGTTTGGCATCTATCGTTGAAGGTGCATCAAGCATCACATCACGACCGCTATTGTTCTTGGGGAACGCAATACAATCGCGAATAGAGTTAAGTCCTGCAAAGATAGAAACAAAGCGATCAAGACCGAAAGCCAATCCGGCATGAGGTGGTGCTCCATATTTAAAGGCATTGATAAGGAAGCCAAACTGAGCCATTGCTCTTTCGGGTGTAAAGCCTAAGATGCCAAACATCTTTTCTTGTAATGCGCCATCGTGAATACGAAGACTACCTCCGCCCACTTCAATGCCATTGCAAACAAAGTCGTAAGCCTTAGCACGAACGCGTTCTGGATGCTCGTCGAGCAGTGGAATATCTTCAGGATGAGGCATCGTGAAGGGATGGTGTGTTGCCATGAGTCGCTGTTCTTCATCGCTCCATTCAAAGAGTGGGAAGTCTACTATCCACAAACACTCAAACTTATCTTTATCACGAAGGCCTAAGCGATCGCCCATTTCGAGGCGCAAGTTGCAAAGCTGTACACGCGTTTTATTGGCAATATCGCCGCTCATTATCAACACTAGATCGCCATCTTTGGCGCCCATGGACTGCTTAAGACTAGCAAAAACCTCTGGCGAATAGAACTTATCGATGCTACTTTTTACCGAGCCATCGGCTTCAAACTTCACAAACACAAGTCCCTTAGCGCCAACTTGCGGACGTTTAACAAAGTCGGTTAGCTCATTTAGTTGCTTACGCGAGTAGTCGGCACAACCCGGAACACAGATACCCCCAATATATGCAGCCTCATTAAACACGCTAAACTCGCCAGTACCTTTAAGTACATCGGCCAGTTCGACAAATTCCATACCGAAACGCAAGTCGGGCTTGTCGCTTCCGTATAGTTTCATAGCCTCGTGCCATGGCATTTGGCGCAGTTTTGCAGGCAATTCCACCCTTCTAAGCTCCTTAAACAGATGACGAGCCATATCCTCGAACAAGTCGATAACATCGTCTTGGTCTACGAAACTCATCTCGCAGTCAATCTGTGTGAACTCAGGTTGACGGTCGGCACGTAGATCTTCGTCTCTAAAACATTTTGCAATCTGGAAATAACGGTCGAAACCGCTCACCATAAGCAATTGCTTAAGTGTTTGGGGACTTTGTGGAAGGGCATAAAATTGTCCTGGATTCATGCGAGAAGGCACAACAAAGTCGCGTGCTCCCTCGGGTGTAGAGCCGATAAGGATGGGTGTTTCCACCTCGATAAAATTCTTATTATCAAGAAAGTTGCGTATAAGAATAGTCATCTTGTGGCGCAACTCCATATTTTTGCGCACATTTGGTCTACGCAAGTCAAGGTAGCGATATTTCATTCTAATGTCATCGCCACCATCGGTGTTCTCTTCAATGGTGAAGGGAGGTGTAAGGCTCTCGCTCAACACATTGAGTTGAGTTGCAATAATCTCAATATCGCCAGTGGGAAGGTTGGCATTTTTGCTTTGTCTTTCGTTCACATTTCCCGTCACTTGTATGCAAAATTCGCGCCCCAACCTATTGGCTTGGTCGCAAAGTTCTTTGTCATCGTTCTCGTTAAACACGAGTTGGGTAATGCCATATCTATCACGTAGGTCTACGAACGACATTCCGCCCATCTTCCTAACACGTTGAACCCACCCTGCCAATGTAACAGTTTTGCCTGCGTCGGCTAAGCGTAGTTCTCCACAAGTGCTTGTCCTATACATGTTGTTATTTTCTTTTTAATTTATGTTTGCAAAAGTACTCATTACCAACGAAACCTACAAATATTTGTTGTATGTTCTGTTATATTTTTGTTGATTGGTTAATGAGGCTATTAAGTTTTTGTGTTTACTACTTTAGTTATGAAGTCTTGATTTCTATTTTTCGTATATGATGTTCCATTTCGCAACAAACAGCTTTACTTCTTGTCTTTGTTGTCCCCGAACAAATCATGGCTCAGCGGAAGATTAGTGGGGACAAATTATTTTTATTACTTTTGCACCATG